>JABFYB010000139.1 GCA_013361475.1 Hamadaea sp. | reverse complement strand
ACCATGGCCGCCGCCACCGCCGGGAAGTGCCGGGCCACTGCCATCTCGAAGCGTCCGCGCCGCGTCGTGGCGACGTCGCGTAGCGGCTTCGCCGAGGTGGCGCTGCGGACGATCGCGTCGATCACGCCCGACGCCGGCTCGTAGCGGGAGACGCCGTCGAGCGACAGACCGGCTTGGGCCGACGCGTCGTGGATCGGCGACGCGACCATGCTCGGATAGACCACTGTCACGCCGATGTGCGTACCGACCTCGAGGCGGAGCGCGTCGGCGTAGGCGGCGAGGGCGCGTTTGCTGACCCCGTAGGCGGCCGCCAGCGGCAACGGCAGCACCGCCATCCGGCTCGACACGAAGATCACCCGCCCCCGGGCCGCCTCCAGCGCCGGGATCGCCGCGGCCGTGGTGTTCCAGGACGCGATCAGGTTCACCTCGAGCTGCTGCCGCGCCGCCGCGCTGGGGGCGTACTCGGCCGGGGCCGGGCCGCCGACGCCCGCGTTGTTGATCAGAAGGTCCAGACCGCCGAGGTCCGCGACGGCCCGGTCCACTGCCGCCGCTGCGGCATCGTGATCAGTCAGGTCACACCCATGAATTTGTACGCCGTCGGCCGTGCCCGAGTGCAGATCGAGGCCGACGACCCGAGCGCCATCCGCGGTGAACCTCGCACAGAGCAGTCGGCCGAACGTGCCGGCCGCGCCGGTGACGATCACGCGGCGTCCGGAGAGGGTGGTCATGCGGATTCCTTCCAGGAGACACCGCGTCCGGCGGCGGCGCGGCGGGTGCCCTCGGCCAGTTCCTTCGCCGCGAGCGCGAGGTACGCGTCGAAGTCGATGCGCAGGGCCGGACGCCGTTCACCCCAGCGATCCCGGGCGGCGGCGAGCTGGGCCGCGCAATCGGCGCGCTGCTCGGCTGCGGTCGGCAGGGCGTACCGGCCGGCGAGGTGGGCGGCGACCAACCGGGCCTGCGCCTCCACGACGGGCAGCGCCGCTCCGGTCGACTGCATCAGGCCGACGAACATCAGGCCCGGCGCGTCGAGGTGGAACACGCGGCGGTAGAGCGGCAGCCGGTCGGCTCCGTCGCCGAGCAGCGCCTGGTCGAGGAAGGGCAGGTCGACGCGGTATCCGGTGCACCAGACGATCAGGTCGACGTCGTCGGTCCGCCCGTCGGCGAACGACACCGTCGAGCCGTCGACGCGCTCGATCCCGGGGCGTACGCCGATCTCCCCGTGGCTGATCCGGGACAGCAGCCCGTCGGACAACGTCGGGTGGTCCTGAAGGAAGCCGTGAACCGGATCGGGCAGCCCGTACTTGCTCGGCTTGCCGACGGTCAGCTTCAGCATCGTCTCGCTGATCCGTTGCCGCGTACGCCACGGCAGCCGCTTGGCGAGCGCGCCGTTGAGGGTGTCGGACGGGCGGCCGAGGAGGTGCTTGGGCACGATCCAGACGCCCCGCCGCAGGGACAGCAGGGTCGACGCGGCGACGTGCGAGGAGTCGACCGCGATGTCCATCGCCGAGTTCCCGCCGCCGACGACCAGCACTCGCTTTCCGGCCACCTGCGCGGGGTCGCGATAGTCGTGGCTGTGCAGCTGCTCGACCGTCGGCTCGCCGGGATAGCCGGGCACGTTGGGCGTGCTGTTGTGGCCGTTGGCGACGACCACGGCGGCGTACCGCTGGGTTGTCGTGCCGAGTGGCCCGCGGACCGTGACGTCCCAGCCGTCGCCCGCGCGGACCACGCGCTCGACCGTGTGGCGCAGGCTGACGCGGTCCAGGAGCCCGAAGGTCTCCGCGTAGTCGTGGAGGTAGCCCGCGATCCGGGTGTGGTCGGGGTAGTCCGGCCACTCGGCGGGCATGGGGTGGTCGGCGAACTCCGTCCGAGTTCGGCTGGTGTTGAGATGCAGCGTCCGGTACGCCGACGAGTGCGGCCCGCCGAGCACCCAGAGGCCGCCGACCCGGTCACCGGGGTCGAAACACCGCGCCGGTACGCCGTGATCGGTGAGCGCCTTGAGGGTGGCCAACCCGGACGGGCCGGCGCCGATCACCGCGACCTGCATGGCCGACCTCCTTTATCCAACGTCGGTTGGATAATGCCCGGGTCGACGGCCGACCGTCAACCCGCCCGGTACATCCGGTCCAGCCAGCGATGCACGAACGCCCGGAACTCGATGCGCTCGTCGCCGCGGCTCACCACATGGGCGTGCACCGACCAGACGAGGCTGCGGACGGCGATGCGCGGCGACGGCTCGGCGAGCAGGCCGAGGTCGGTGGCGGCGATCAGCACCTCCTCGACCGCCCGATACAGCGGCAACGAGTACGCGTCGTCCAGCTCCGCGTGCAGCTCCGGTTCCGACCAGCGGCGCAGCCAGAGGGCGGTCGTCTCGGGCACCCGCTCCAGGAAGTCCACGAACACGTCGAGCAGCGCGTGGAGCCGGGCGAACGCCTCCTCCGGGCCGGACCGCAGGCCTTCGTGCGCGGCGGCCACCGCACTGGACAGCGCCTCGGTCTCGGCGGTGAAGACGCTCTCGAAACAGGCCCGGTAGAGATCCGCCTTCGTCCCGGCGTGGTGGTGCACGGTCGCCACGTCGACGCCGGCCGCCGCCGCGACCTCCCGCAGGCTCACCGAGTCGTAGGCCCGCCGGGCGAACAGCGCCGTCGCGGCGGTCAGGATCGCCGCATGGGTGTCCCGCTGCTCGGCCCGTCGCGGCCGGCCGGGTCCGCGTCTGCGCTCCATGGTCATGCCCGCCATTGTGCCCTACAATCCGTCAATCGTTGGATTACAGGAGTGCGCATGAGCCAGCTGCCTCGCCCCAGCCTCGTCGGCTTCGCCACCGGCTCCCTCGGCATGGGCGTCTGGGTCACCGTGCCCGGCCTGCTCCTGCTGTTCTTCCTGACCGACGTGCTGGCGGTCAGCCCGACCGTCGCCGGCCTCGCGCTGCTCCTGCCGAAGATCCTCGACGTGCTCCTGCACCCCTGGGTCGGCCGCCTGTCCGACGCCGATCGGCACCGGCACGGCCACCGCCGCCGGCTCATGGTCTACGGCTGCGCGCTGCCCGTCGCGTTCGCCCTGCTGTTCGCGGTCCCCGGCGGGCTCACCGGCTGGTCGGCGGCGCTGTGGGTGACGGCGGCGTTCGTGCTCGGCAACTTCGCGTTCGCCCTCTATCAGGTGCCCTACCTATCCACACCCGCCGATCTGGCGATCGGCTACGACGAACGCACCCGGCTGATGGGCTTCCGCATGGTGGTGCTCACCCTCGGCATCCTGCTCAGCGGGGTGCTCGCGCCCCTCATCCAGAACACCTTCGGGTACGCCGTCATGGGCGCCACGCTCGGCCTCGGCATGCTGGCGACGATGTTCGTCGGCGTACGCGGAGTGCGGCGGCTCAATGAAGCAGCGCCGTCGCCGGTGACCGCCCCGCAGCACACCGGTGGCCTGCGCGCACTGCTGGAAGCGTTGCGGGACACGCAGTACCGCTGGCTCGTCGCGAGCTACCTGATGATGTCCACGACCAGCCACCTCGTCCTGGCGGCCGTCCCCTATTACGCGACCTACGAACTCGGCCGCCCAAAATTGACCACCGTGCTGGTCGCGGCATTCGTCGCCCCCGCCCTGATCGCCACGCCGGGCTGGGTCCGCCTCGTACGCCGCATCGGCAAGCAGTCCGGACTGCTCATCGCGCAGTCGACCTTCGTCGTCGGCTGCGTCGTGCTGGCCTTCGGGCGCACAGTGGGCGTCGGCGTGCTGGTCGCGGCGGTGGCCGTGCTCGGCATCGCCTTCGCCGCGATGCAACTGCTGCCGTTCTCGATGGTCCCCGACGTCGTCCGCGCCGCCGACCCGGCCAAGGCCGGCTCCTACCTCGGCGTCTGGACGGCGGCCGAAGCGACCGGCGGCGCACTCGGCCCGTACCTGTACTCGGCCTGCCTCGCGATCGGCGGCTTCGTCGGCTCCACCGTGGACGAGGAGGTCGTGCAGTCCGCGTACGCCCACGACATGATCCGCCTCGGCTTCGGCCTCGTGCCCGCCGTGCTGATGATCGTGAGCATCCTGCTCCAGCGACGCTACGTCCTGGATCGCCAGCTCCGCGCCGCCGCCTAGGGTTCGTATCGCATGATCGGCGGGTATGGGACTAACCATGACAAGTGGAGCGCTCGACAACAGTTACCAGCTCTCCGACGCCGACGCGGAGGAACTCGTCGCCCGCCGCGCCGCCCGGGAGGAGATGTCCCCATACGTCGACTTCGATGACCTACCGCTCACCGCGCGGATGATCCGCTCCGGTGCCGAGGCCAACGGCGCGCCCGACGATGTGCTGCGCCGGCTGGGCGAACTCGACCCCGAACTGGAGATCCTGAACGCGGACGCGCTCTGGGAGGCGCTCGGCTACAACGCCGAACCCTCCGCCTGACGCCCCGCCGCCT
>JABFYB010000392.1 GCA_013361475.1 Hamadaea sp. | reverse complement strand
GGACGGCCATGTCCGGCCGTTCGACGTCAAGGCCGACGGCACGGTGTTCTCCAGCGGTTCCGGAGCGGTCGTGCTCAAACGTCTCGCCGACGCACTCGCCGACGGCGACACCATTCATGCGGTGCTGCGCGGCAGCGCGGTGAACAACGACGGTTCGCAGCGGGCGGGATTCACCGCGCCGTCCGTTCCGGGACAGGCGGCGATGCTGGCCGAGGCGTTCGGCATGGCCGACGTCACCGCAGCGGACCTGTCCTTCATCGAGTGTCACGCGACCGGTACGCCACTGGGTGATCCGATTGAAGTGGCGGCCTTGCATCGCGCATTGCGTGCGGTCGGCGACGTCGGCAACGCGCGGGTGGCGCTCGGCTCGGTCAAGGCGAGTGTCGGCCATCTCGGGCATGCCGCCGGGGTGGCGTCGTTGATCAAGGCTATCCTGGCGCTGCGGCACGGCCGCATTCCGGCGACGTTGAACTTCACCGAGCCGAACCCCAAGCTCGAGCTCGACAGTTCCCCGTTCGTCATCGCCGACCGGATGACGACGATCTCGGCCACCAAGCCCTGGGTCGCCGGGGTCAGCTCGTTCGGCGTCGGCGGGACGAACGCACACGTGGTCGTCCAGGAGGCGCCGTCTCGCCCGGTGACCGCAGCGCCCACCCGGCCGAGGATCGTGGTGTGGTCGGCGCGCAGCGAACAAGCCGGCCGCGAATATCAGGACAACCTGGCCGCGTACTTCGGCGACGCGGAGAACGAAGCCGGCTTCGCGGCCGCGGTGCATACCCTTCAGCGTGGTCGGCGTGCCCATCCGCAGCGGTTCGCCGCGATCGCCGCCAGCGCCGCTGAGGCCGCGGCAGCGTTGCGTACCGGGCAGAATCTGATCACGTCGCCCGGCGGCGGACGGCGCGACGTCGTGTTCGCCTTCCCCGGCCAGGGGTCGCAGCGTCCGGGCATGGGCGTCACCTCCTACCGCACGGACGCGGCGTTCGCCGCCGCGGCCGACGAGGTCCTCGATCTCCTGGCGCAGCAGCAGATCGACGTCCGGGCGGACTGGCTCGCCGGAGATCCGGCGCTGCTGACGCGTACCGCGGCAGCTCAGGCCTTGCTGTTCACGGTCGAGTACGCCACCGCGCGAGCGCTGCAAGCCCGTGGTGTACGCCCGGCGGCGGTGATCGGTCACAGCGTCGGCGAACTCGTCGCGGCGGCGGTCGCCGGTGTCTTCTCGCTCCCGGACGCGGCGATGCTGGTGGCGGCGCGTGGCCGGGCGATGGAAAGCGCCCCGGCCGGGGCGATGCTCGCGGTGGCGATGCCGTTGGACGACCTGGTGCCGTTGCTGCCGGCCGGCGTCACGGTGGCCGTGGTCAACGGCGAGCGGCAGTGCGTGCTCAGCGGCGCTCCCGAGGACATCGACGAGGCTCTGGCGATGCTGCGGGAGCGCAAGATCGCCGCCACCCGGCTGAACACGGCGGGCGCGTTCCACAGTCCGCTCATGGCCTCGGCCGCGGAACGTTTCGGTCTGGCCTTCCAGGGCCTGACCCTCAATCCGCCGACGATCCCGTTCTACTCGGCCGCGGCCGGTGGGCTCATCGGCGAGCGGGAGGCCACCCACCCCGCCTTCTGGGCGGAGCAGGTCGCCGCGCCGGTCCGGTTCGACCGGGCCTTGCGCGCGCTGCTCGACGACGGTCCCCGGCTGATGCTCGAAACCGGCCCCGACCGGGTGCTCAGCAATCTCGGCAAGCAAGCCGGTGCGGCGGGTTCGGCGTTCATCCCGGTCCTGGAACCGGAGCACGGGTTGCTGGAGGCGACCGCACGGGTCTGGGCGGAGGGCCACGACGTCGACTGGGGCGTCGACGACGAGGACCTCGGCGAGGTACGCCGGGTGCCGATGCCCGGATATCCGTACCAGCGCCGTCGGCACTGGGTGGAGCCGCTCGCGCTACGTGCTCCGGCGGTCGCCGAGGCGGCACCGGTGGCGCCCGCTCCCACGCCAGTGGAGGCGCCGCAGGACACGCCGCTGTCCACGATCGTGTGGGCCGAGGCGGAGCCGCTGGGTGAGTCGCTTCTCGACGGGCACTGCCTGCTGCTGGTTCCGGAAAGCGAAGCCGAAAGCCTTCCGCTTGTGCTGGCCTTGCAGCAGGCCGGGGCGACCCTGTCGATCGCCCGGCCGGCCGACGCGTACGGGGAGACGTTCGGTGAGTTCCGGGTGCGCCCGGGGGAGCGAGCCGACTACACGCGGGTGCTCGAAGAGCTGAACCGCCGGGGTACGCCCGCGCGGTTGGTCGTGCATGCCCTGTCGGTGCCCGGCGAGATCTCGGGCAGCGCCGTGGGCCGGTCCGTCGACGACAGTTTCGGCAGCCTCTTCGCGGTCAGTCAGGTGATCAGTTCGATGGCGGCGGACGCCGCACCCGGACTGCTCGTCGTCGCCCGCGGTGCGGTCGACGTCACCGGAGGCGAGAAGGTGGACCCGGTGGCGGCGATGCTCGTCGGCTTCGCCAAGTCGCTGGCCAAGGAGGCGCCGCAGCTCGGCTGCCGGGTGGTCGACGTCCACGCCGAGCAGGAGAAGGAACTCGCGCGTGAGCTCGCCCACTGGCGTGAGCACGAGGTCGTGGCACTCCGTGGATCACGCCGCTGGATCCCCGGCGTTCGGCCGCACTACGTCGATTCGGCGAGTATGCCCGTCCCTGCCTCGGTGTTGCGACGTCAAGGGCACTACCTGATCACCGGGGGGACCGGTGGGCTGGGCCTGGCGTTGGCCCGTGGCTTGGCGGGGACCGGGTTGCGGCCGCGTCTGCTGCTGGTCAGCCGCACCGGCTTGGCCGACGACGCGACCGACGAACGGTCCGTCCGGCTGCGGGCGCAGCTCGCGGAGCTGACCAGACTCGGCGCTCAGGTGCGAGTGGTCGCCGCGGATGTCGCCGACAAGCGCGCCCTGCAGCGGGCGCTCGACGCCGCCGTCGCGCGTTTCGGGCCGGTCAACGGCGTGTTCCACCTCGCTGGAGTGCCCGGCGACGGCCTCGTGCGGTTCCGTGATCCGGCCGAGTCGGCGAAGGTGCTGGCCCCCAAGGTACGCGGGACGGTGCTGCTCGCCGAAGCCTTGCGTACGGGGCCGCAGCTGGACTTCTTCGCCTGTTTCTCGAGCCGGGCGGCGACGGACGGGCTGGTCGGCAGTGCGGATTACGCCGCGGCGAACTCGTTCCAGGACGCGTACGCCATGGTGCTGCGTCGTGAAGGGGTGCCGGCGATCTCCATCAACTGGCCGTCGTGGGCCGAGGTGGGGATGGCCGCGGACTACGGCGTGCAGACGTGGTCGACCGAGCTCGGGCCGGCCATCAGCCCGATCTTGGACGAGCATCGGCTGACCGGAAAGGCGATCCTGCCCGGCACGGGCCAGCTCGATCTGATTCTGCGCGGCTACTGCGCCATCACCGGTCGTGACCTTCCCATTCGCGTCAACGATGTGGTCTATCACCGTCCGCTCGCCGCCGAAGAGACGCGACGGGTGGAGATCAGGCTGCATCCGGACGGCGTGATCGAAGTGTGGTCGCGGCCGCTGGACGAGCCGGGCGCGACCGCGATCAGACACACCACCGCCAAGATCGCGCCGGTGGGCGAGGTCGGTGAGGCACCGGATGTCGCCGCGTTGCAGTCCACCCATCGGCAACCACTGGCCGAGTTCGACGCGGACGAACCGCGACTGTTCAGCCTTGGTCCCCGCTGGGACAACGTGACGGCCACCTTGACGCGTTCCGAGCAGGACATCGACGACATGCTGCTCTGCCTCGAACTGCCGGAGCAGTTCGCCGGCGACATGGAGGAGTACCTGATTCATCCCTCCCTGCTGGACACGGCGACGACCGCGTTCCGTCGTCCGTCCGACGGGCTCCATCTTCCGTTCTACGCCGAGTCCGTGGTCTTCCTGCAGCGCCTTCCGATGCGGCTGTTCGCCCAGTCCCGCCGGCTGCCCGATGGCGCCGGCGTGATCAGGGCGAACGTGGACCTCGTGGACCCGGAGGGGCGCCTACTCGTGCGGGCCTCCGGCCTCACCCTGCGCAGGGTGGTCGACGCGGAGCAGGTGACCGGCGACGACGCCGCGCCGAAGAGCCCAGGTGGCGACTCGGGCATCGACCCGCGCGAGGGCGTGGCGCTCACGCTGAGCATCCTCGGCGGGGACCATCCCGGCCAGGTGCTCGTCGAACCAGGGGCTCGGCCGCTCAGCCCTTCGGCCCCCGCGCCACGCGCGGCGAGGCGGTCGGTCGCGCCACAACCCGTCGCGCAGGTTGTCGCGCAGCCCACCCCGGTCGCCGAGGTCCCGGCGCCGGCGGCCGCGCCGGCCGCGAACGCGGCCGACGCCGGCTCCACGGGCGGACGAGACGGGGTTCAGGCGAGAGTCAAGGCGCTGTGGGTCGACGCGATCGGCGATC
>JABFYB010000458.1 GCA_013361475.1 Hamadaea sp. | reverse complement strand
CGGCCCGGTGTGCGAAAGACTTGTGCCCAGTGGATGGTGTGACTTAAAGGAGCAAGACGGTGGCCAGCCTCGACACCTTCGGTGCGAAGAGCCAGCTCGACGTCGGCGACGCGAGCTACGAGATTTTCACGATCGACAAGGTCGCGGGCCACGAGCGCCTGCCCTACAGCCTGAAGATCCTGCTGGAGAACCTGCTGCGCACGGAGGACGGCGCCAACATCACCGCCGACCACATCCGCGCGCTGGGCAGCTGGGACGCGGCGGCCGAGCCGAGCGTCGAGATCCAGTTCACCCCGGCCCGGGTGCTGATGCAGGACTTCACCGGCGTGCCCTGCGTCGTCGACCTCGCCACGATGCGTGAGGCCGTCCGCGACCTCGGCGGCGACACCTCCAAGGTGAACCCGCTGGCCCCGGCCGAGCTGGTCATCGACCACTCGGTCATCGCCGACGTGTTCGGCCGCCCGGACGCCTTCGAGCGCAACGTCGAGATCGAGTACGGGCGCAACCAGGAGCGTTACCAGTTCCTGCGCTGGGGCCAGACCGCGTTCGACGAGTTCAAGGTCGTCCCGCCGGGCACCGGCATCGTGCACCAGGTGAACATCGAGCACCTCGCTCGCGTGGTCATGGACCGCCGGGGGCAGGCGTACCCGGACACCGTGGTCGGCACCGACTCGCACACCACGATGGTCAACGGTCTGGGCGTCCTCGGCTGGGGCGTCGGCGGCATCGAGGCCGAGGCGGCCATGCTGGGCCAGCCGGTGTCGATGCTCATCCCCCGGGTCGTCGGCTTCAAGCTGCACGGCGAGCTGCCCAGTGGGGCGACCGCGACCGACCTGGTGCTGACCATCACCCAGCTGCTGCGTAAGCACGGCGTCGTCGGGAAGTTCGTCGAGTTCTACGGCTCCGGCGTGACCGCGGTGCCGCTGGCCAACCGGGCGACCATCGGCAACATGAGCCCCGAGTTCGGCTCCACCTGCGCGATCTTCCCGGTCGACGGCGAGACCATCGAATACCTGCGCCTGACCGGCCGCTCGCCGGAGCAGCTCGCCCTCGTCGAGGCGTACGCCAAGCGCCAGGGCCTGTGGCACGACCCGGCCGTCGAGCCGGTCTACTCCGAGTACCTGGAGCTGGACCTCGGCACCGTCGTCCCGTCGATCGCCGGCCCGAAGCGCCCGCAGGACCGGGTCGAGCTGAGCAACGCCAAGACCGCGTTCCGGTCGGTGCTGCCGGACTACGTGCAGAACGACGAGACGGACGAGGAGGCCGAGGAGAGCTTCCCGGCGTCCGACCCGCCCGCGTCGAACTCGCGCGCGAGCAACGGCCGGGCGACCAAGCCGACCCCGGTGACCGCCGCCGACGGCACGGTCTACGAGCTGGACCACGGAGCGGTCGTCATCGCGTCGATCACCTCCTGCACCAACACCTCCAACCCGCAGGTGATGCTGGGCGCGGCACTGCTGGCCAAGAAGGCCGTCGAGCGGGGGCTGCACGCCAAGCCGTGGGTGAAGACCACGCTGGCCCCCGGGTCCAAGGTGGTCATGGACTACTACGAGAAGGCCGGGCTCACGCCGTACCTGGAGAAGCTGGGCTTCCACCTCGTCGGCTACGGCTGCGTCACCTGCATCGGCAACTCCGGCCCGCTGCCGGAGGAGATCAGCGCCGCGGTGCAGCACAACGACCTCGCGGTGGTCTCGGTCCTGTCCGGCAACCGGAACTTCGAGGGCCGGATCAACCCGGACGTCAAGATGAACTACCTGGCGTCCCCGCCGCTGGTCGTGGCGTACGCCATCGCCGGCACCATGGACATCGACCTCGCCCGCGACCCGCTGGGCACCGACGCGGACGGCAAGCCGGTCTTCCTCGGCGACATCTGGCCGACCCCGGCCGAGGTGCAGGCCACGATCAACTCCTCGATCAACTCCGAGATGTTCGCCAAGGACTACGCCGACGTCTTCGCGGGCGACGAGCGCTGGCAGTCGCTGCCGACGCCGACCGGCGACACCTTCGCCTGGGACGGTTCCTCGACCTACGTGCGGAAGCCTCCGTACTTCGAGGGCATGCAGGCCCAGCCCACCCCGGTCGGCGACATCGCCGGGGCGCGGGTGCTGGCCAAGCTGGGCGACTCGGTGACCACCGACCACATCTCGCCGGCCGGCTCCATCAAGCCGGACTCGCCGGCGGGCAAGTACCTCGCCGAGCACGGTGTCGAGCGCCGGGACTTCAACTCCTACGGTTCCCGCCGGGGCAACCACGAGGTGATGATCCGGGGCACGTTCGCCAACATCCGGCTGCGCAACCAGGTGGCGCCGGGCACCGAGGGCGGCTTCACCCGGGACTTCACCGTCGACGGCGCCCCGGTCAGCACGATCTACGACGCCTCGGTGAACTACCAGGCGGCGGGCGTTCCGCTGGTCGTGCTGGCGGGCAAGGAGTACGGCTCGGGCTCGTCGCGCGACTGGGCGGCCAAGGGCACCGCGCTGCTGGGCGTCAAGGCCGTCATCGCCGAGTCCTACGAGCGGATCCACCGCTCCAACCTGATCGGCATGGGCGTCCTTCCGCTGCAGTTCCCGGCCGGGCAGACGGCGGACTCGCTCGGGCTCACCGGCGAGGAGACCTTCTCCATCACCGGAGTGACCGCGCTGAACGACGGCGTGACGCCGAAGACCGTGCACGTGGTCGCGACCGGGGCGAGCGCGCCGGTCGAGTTCGACGCGGTGGTCCGGATCGACACGCCCGGTGAGGCGGACTACTACCGGCACGGTGGCATCCTGCAGTTCGTGCTCCGCAAGATGCTCGAGGGCTGACCGCCACCAGGCGATCTGCAAATTGCACGGAGGGCGACCACACGGTTGCCCTCCGTGTTTTTGTGCGGGGGAACTACTTCCCAGTAGCTCTATCCATCTCTATAGTCAAGTGCATAAATGGATGGCACGACGTGCGGGAACGTCGCAGAACCATCACCCGATCGTCGTGTCAGGGCGGCATGGGCGGGAGGTTCTCATGACTGCTGTCGTGACCCACTTCGAACTGATCGGCGGGACCCCGGCGGTCCGCGAGGCGGTACGCCGCTTCTACGACCGGCTGGTCGCCGATCCCGAGCTCGCCGGCTTCTTCAGCGGCGTGGACCTGGCCAACCTGAAGCGGCATCAGGTCGACCTGCTCTCCATGGTCCTCGGCGGACCGAGCAGCTACACGGGACGGGACCTGGGCGAGGCGCATTCGCACCTGGCCATCGACTCCCAGACGTACGCGAAGGTCGGCGGGCACCTCGTCGCGGTGCTCGAGGAACTCGGCGTACCGGAACATGTGATCGCCTCGGTGGCGGAGACGCTCACATCGGTCTCGCCGCAGATCGTCACGCGCTGACCTGCGACGTCACCCGGACTCCCGGGTTCATCGGCGAATCAGCCGTCGCCGGCGAGCCCGGGAGTTCGCGTGATCGATGTCAGCGTTGGCACAGCGATCACTGGAAGGTCTCTTTACTGTTAGGGGACTTTAATTTATCTTTGCCTGAGGGTTACCCCGATCCATGTGAATCTGTCCCCATTCCCCCAGGCAGGTGGCACATCAGATGAACCTCAGACATCTCAACCCCCGACTCCGGTTGGTGGCGGCGGCCGCGGCCGCGGTCCTCGCCGCCGGCGTCTCCGTGGTCTTCGCGACCACGGCGGACGCCGCGACCAACCTGCTGACCAACCCGGGCCTCGAGACCGGCGCGCTGTCGCCGTGGACCTGTTCGGGCAACCTCGGCAGCGTCGTCGGCAGCCCCGTCCACAGTGGCACCAAGTCCCTTCAGGGCGCGGCGAGCGCCTCCAACCACGCACAGTGCAGCCAGACCGTCTCGGTCCAGCCGAACACGGCGTACACGGTGTCGGCATGGGTGAACGGCGGAGGCGGCTACGTCTACCTCGGCGTCACCGGCGGCACCGAGGTCTGGAACCCGGCCGCCGCGAGCGCCTGGACCCAGCTGTCCACCACGTTCACCACCGGCGCGTCGCAGACCACGCTGACGGTGAACGTGCACGGCTGGTACGGCACCGGCAGCTACTGGGCCGACGACTTCGTCGTGACCGGACCGGGCGGCAACCCGTCGCCGTCGGCGACCACGTCGTCGCCCTCGCCCTCGGCCACCACGTCGTCGCCGTCACCGAGCCCGACGTCCGCCTCGCCCAGCCCGAGCCCCACGACGGCCTCCCCCAGCCCGTCGGTGACCACCTCACCGCCCGGCGGCGGTGGCAACAAGCTGCTCGGCTACTTCACGAACTGGGGCGTGTACCAGCGCAACTACCACGTGAAGAACATCGCGACCAGCGGCTCGGCGGCGAAGCTCGGCTACATCAACTACGCCTTCGGCAACGTGACCGGCGGCGCCTGCCAGATCGGTGACGCGTACGCCGACTACGACAAGTTCTACGACGC
>JABFYB010000562.1 GCA_013361475.1 Hamadaea sp. | reverse complement strand
CAAGACACCGAACCGCAAGACGCCCCCTTCCCGCCCGGAACTGCGGGCGGTATGCGGGGTACACCGTAGGCGATGGCTGCGAGCGTTCCTGGTGTGCCGGTCAACTGGCGTAACCGCGTGACACTATGAAGCCATGCGGGACGAGGTGCTGAACCGAGCGGTGGTTGTCTTCATCTGGGGCAGCCCACGCCGGGGCTGGCCGGGATCGCACCCGGACGCCGTTCGCGAAATGTTCGGCGACCAAGCCGACGGTCTCCTGCGACGGATCGATGCGCTGATCGCGGAGGTCGGGCGGATCCCGCCCGCCGACGACCTGGCCGTCTATGGCAGGCGCATCGCCGAAACGCTGCGATCGAGGCACCCGGAACTCGACGACGAAGCCCGGAAGGCGTTCGCCGGAAAATTCACCTACAGCTGGCGCTAGTCCGGCCAGCAACCGGCGACGGTGGGCCGGACGTCGCCGTCCAGCCCACCGAGGTCGGCACCAGGTCACCCGATGGCCTTGACCGTCCAGTCGAGGACGATCACGCCGCCGGAACCGGGGTGGTATCGGGTGCCGACGCCGCCGTTGCCGTTGCCCGGGTAGATCCACAGGTTGCCGCTGGGATCGACCGCGACCAGGTCGGTCTGGCCGTCGCCGCTCAGATCCATAGCCGTGACCTTGTAGTCGCTCCAGCCGCTGCCGGCCCGGGTGCGGCCGGCAAGGGTGACGCCGGTCTGGCTCGTGTTGGCGTAGAACCAGAGGTCGCCTGAGGTGTCGATGGCCATGACGTCGGCGCGGTCGTCGTTGTTGAAGTCGCCGGGGAAGATGCGGTAGTCCGTCCAGCCGCTGGCACCGATCCGGACCCTGGTGCCTCCGTCGGGATAGTAGTAGAACTCGCCCGTGCTGTTCTTGATGCCGAACAGGTCGGCCTTGGCCGTGCTGTTGGCGTTGGCGGAGGCGAAGACGTAATTGGCCCAGCCTGTGCCGATCGTCACGCGGTCAGCCGAGGACAGTCGGCCGTTCTGGTTGGGATACATCCACAGGACTCCATCGGAGCCGGTCATGACGACGTCGGCGAGGCCGTCGGCGTCCCAGTCCGTGACGATCCACCGCAGGGAGCCCCAGCCAGTGCCGATTTTGACCCGATTGCTGACGCTGACCGTGTTCGTGGCGGAGACACTCTGGTTCGGATACATCCAGAGGTCGCCGGCGGCGTCGGTCAGGACGAGATCGTTGCGCCCGTCACCGTCGAAGTCGTGGTTGTTGGGCGTCGGCGTACGCGACAGCCGGTTCCAGGTCTGGGCGGTGGAGACGACGCCCTCGAAATGGCCCCCGACGGTCGTTGCGCCGGTTTTGTGCGCGCCGACCCGCAGCACACCGGTGGCCTTCCACTTCGTCGTGTGACTGACGCTCGCGACGTTCTGCCCGTTGACCCAGAGGATCGCCGTGCCGGTGGCGGCCTTGTACGTCACGCTGACCTGTGACCAGGCGTTGATCGGAGCGCTGCCCGCCGGTGCGGTCGCGGTGTCCCAGACGGGGCTGGCCACGTCGGACCGGCTCATCGCGAAGTGCCAGGTGTTGTTCTGCGCCCAGAGCTTGAAGCCTGCGGTGTTGACGCCGTCCTGGGACAGGACGGTGCCACCGGCAGCGCCCGGCCCGGTCCAGGCGTCGAGGGTTGGCCGGGCCCAGATGCTCACGCTGAAGTCGGCGTCGGTGAGCACGGCCGGGGCACTGGCGGCAAGGGATCCGGTGGTGCTGCGGTCGAGGGCGACGGCTGGGCTGAAGGTGTCCCCGGTCTTCCAGCTCACCCCGCCCGTGGCGGTCAGCGGAAGCCCGGTTCCAGCGAAGACGCTGTCGGCGCTGGCGTCGACCGGGGTGCCGGAGGTGGCGGTGGCAGGTGAGTCGGCCAGGGCCCACGTGTGGTCCGCTGTCGTGGTGGTGACCACGTCGACCCAGGTCGCGAGGTCGTCGGCACGGGCGGCGACGACCTCGCTGCCGCCCCCGGTGGTGTCCGGGCAACCCGCCTGGCCGGCCTGGCTGAGTACGGCGGCAAGCTTGCCCGCGGTGAGGACGGGTGCACCGGCCATGCCGCTGCAGATCAATGGGCCGGCCGCGGTGGTCAGCGTCGTCGCGGTGGCGGTCGTGAAGGTGATCTGCGCGGTGCGCTGCTGGTCGGTGGTCCAGTCGGCGGTCGTCAGGCCGGCCCGGCTGTAACCCACGGTGGACAGTCCGACGCCGGTTGGGGCGGTCGTGGACAACGGGATCGGAGCGATCCCCGCAATCACGGAGGTCAGCCGGGCGAGAACCACGTCCCGTCCGGGTCGAGGGCTCAACCAGTCCACCTTGACGGTTGACTTTCCAGGGAACGCGACGTAAGTCGGGCCGGCCGGCGAGCCTTCGGCGAGCTGGGGCTGCGTCGGGTCGGCAGCCAGACAGCTCGTGGCGGTGAGCACCCAGCGGGGTGCGACCAGTGTCGCGGTGCACTCCCGGCCCGCCGCGGCGAGCTTGCCGACCGCCGCCTGTGATCCGATGCCCGGTGCCGGGCCAGTGCCGGAACGCAGTTGCAGGAGCATGGTGGGCGAGGCTTCCGGGTCTGCGCCCAGGCCCACCGGAGTGCTGCCGTCGGGATCCACGTCGACCGTGAGCTGATTGCCAGTGTCAGAACGCAGCTGCGCCGTCACCTGGTGGCCGGTGCCTTCCCGCTGGCCGTCGCCGCGGATCTCGTACACGCCGGGAACCTCGAGGTTCAAGACGCCGGACGAGGCGGTCACCCGGAAGCAGACCCGCCCAAGGCCGTCAGCGCCGATGGTTTCGTCGGTGGTCCAGACCTTCACCAGGCCGATGTCGCCCTGGGCCGGCGTCGCGCAGTCGGCGAGGAGGATGTGTCCGTCGCCGGAGATCAGCCGGACGTTGTGAGCCGCCAGGATCTCCGCCGCACCGGGGTACGGATGGACGCCGTCGTCCACCAGCGACGGGAGCGAGATCGTGGAGGCGCCGGCGGGAATCGGTCCGGCGACCACCGACAAGGACACTGCCATCGCGGCGGCGACGCCGAGCGTCGTCCAGCGCGGAGGTGAACTCATGATCACAAGCCTCTCGTGAATGTGGGTCGTGGATAGGTGCGGAAATGCCGCTCCCGGCCTGACTGAGAACTGCATTCAGCGCCTGTCGTCAATGGAATCGACGAATGGCGTGGACGGCGTTGCACAAGATATCCGAATGGGCTTGCGGGAACCTTGCAGGAACCTTGAATTCCCAGCTGAAATGGCCTGGCACTAGGCAAATCACGCAGGCACTACGGTGCCGCATCGAAGGCGAATATTGCCTCCACTCCGGTGTCATGCAATACTCCGCCGTGCTGAATGGACGGTTGTCTTATCTCGTCTTCGGAGGGGCTGCTGTGTGGCTGAATAAGCAAGTGCGCAGGCAGGCGATGATCGCGGTATTCGTGGTCGTCGCCCTGCTGGCCGACCTGGTCCGGGTGATGCCGGCGTACGCGGAGGAGCAGCTGCCCGCTGACCGCGTCCTCGTGGTGACGGCGTGGCAGCAGGGCGGCGCGCAGGTCCGGTCGGCGGCTGAGGCGGCGCTGCTGGGGTCCGACGATGCGGTTCGCGCTTTCCTGACCGACGGATGGAGCCACGCCCAGCGGCTCGACCAGCGGGACGCCCTCGTGAGCGTCATCCGTGACGGCGGTCCGGCGCTGCGCGCGAAGGCCCAGGCCGCGCTGGACGCCGACGCCGGGGGTGACCAGAACGCGGTCGCCGCCTTCCTGGAAACCGGCTGGCAAGGCCCGTCGGCCATCGACGCCAGGGTGTCGGTGAACCAGTTGATGAGCGCCGGCGGCGACCAGGTCAAGCAGGCCGCTCAGGCTGTGCTGGACTCGGGCGACACGCAAGCGCTGCTGCGGTTCCTGGAGTCCGGCTGGCAGACACAGTGGAACACCGACCAGCGGCTCCGGATCAACCAGGCCGTGGCGACCGGTGGCCCCTACGTTCGGGCTGCGGGACAACAAGCCCTGGACGCGGGCACCCCGGAAGCGCTCGAGGCGTTCCTGTCCTACGGCTGGGCCGTGGCGTCCGCGCGTGACGACGAGATCGCGACGTTGCAGGATCTGCTCGGTCAGGCACAAGCGGCCGGGGCGCTGGCAGCGCAGGAGACCGCCAACGCCACCGGCGAGGCTGATCGTGCGAGAGACGCCGCAGCGGCGGCGCGCCGGTCAGCGGAGGAGGCCGCCCAGGCGACAGCGGCGGCCCGCGACAACATGGCCGAGGCGAAGGCGCAAGCCAAGCGGGCGGCGGCAGCGGCGCAGAAGGCGGCTGACGCGGCACAGGTCGCCGTCGAGGCAGCCGCGGCGGCGACCCGAGCGGCGCGGGCGGCCTCCACGGCCGCGGCGCGAGCGGCGCAGTTGGCGACCAAGGCGAGCCGGAAAGCCACCGACGCC
>JABFYB010000311.1 GCA_013361475.1 Hamadaea sp. | reverse complement strand
TACTCGCAGCAGCAGTGGTACACCCGGGACAGCCAGATCGGCAGCTGGGGCAACGGCGTCTGGAACATGGTGTTCTCCGGCGT
Source organism: Hamadaea sp. (assembly GCA_013361475.1). Classification (GTDB taxonomy): domain Bacteria; phylum Actinomycetota; class Actinomycetes; order Mycobacteriales; family Micromonosporaceae; genus Hamadaea. The sequence goes on along the minus strand of JABFYB010000311.1, from coordinate 4,348 downwards.
CCAGGGCGCGCCCGCCCAGGCCTTCCCGAACCCGCCCTACACGACGCTCGCCACTACGCCGGTGAGCCGGGAGAAGCCGTACCTCTACGTCGACGGGACCGGGGCGTACCGGGTGTTCGTGCCGTCGCTGCGGACCAACGCGTCCGGGACGACGTGGGCGAACGGGTCGACGCCAGGCAGCTCGATCCCATTGACCCAGTTCTACGTCGCTCAGCCCACCGACTCGGCGGCCACCTTGAACCAGGCGCTGGCACAGGGGCTCAACCTGCTCTTCACCCCCGGCGTCTACCACCTCAACCAGACGATCAACGTGACGCGGGCGGACACCGTCGTCCTCGGTCTCGGGTACGCCACCCTGATCCCCGACAACGGCGTCATCCCGATGACCGTCGCCGACGTCGACGGCGTGAAGATCGCCGGCCTGCTCTTCGACGCGGGCACGGTCAACTCGCCGGTCCTGCTCCAGATCGGACCGAACGGGGCGAGCGCGTCGCACGCCGCGAACCCGATCTCGATCAACGACGTCTTCTTCCGCATCGGCGGCGCCGGCGCGGGCAAGGCCACCACCAGCCTCATCGTCAACAGCAACAACACCCAGATCGACCACATCTGGGCCTGGCGCGCCGACCACGGCACCGGCGTCGGCTGGACGGTGAACACCGCCGACACCGGCCTCATCGTCAACGGCAACAACGTCACCGCCCTCGGCCTGTTCGTCGAGCATTACCAGAAGTACGAGGTGATCTGGAACGGCAACGGCGGCAAGACCATCTTCTTCCAGAACGAGATGCCGTACGACCCGCCGAACCAGGCCGCCTGGCGAGCCGGCGGCTACGCGGCGTACAAGGTGGCCGACACCGTCACCTCGCACGAAGGCTGGGGATTGGGCAGCTACTGCTACTTCAACGTCGACCCGACCATCGTCGCCGACCACGGCTTCGAGGTACCGGTCACCGCCAACGTGAAGTTCCACGACCTGCTCACCGTCTCCCTCGGCGGCAACGGCACGATCGCGCACGTCATCAACTCCACGGGCGGACCCGCCCAGGGCACGGCCACCGTCCCGGTGAACATCGTCAGCTTCCCCTGACGAGGCCGCTCCCACGCGCCGCGCGGACCCGCCCAGTCCGCGCGGCGTACCCTCCTGAAAATGCGAAGAGCGAGTGGCGCGATGTTCGGGCTGGCCCTCGGCGACGCGCTGGGCAAGCCCACGGAATTCATGCGGTACGCCGACATCACCGCCCGATTCGGGCCAGGGGGTCCGGCCGAGCCGGACGGCGAGCCGGCCCTGGTCACCGACGACACGCAGATGACCCTGGCGGTGGCCGAGGCGCTGCTGGAGGCCGAAGTCTTCGACGCTGCGACCCTGGAACCGTTGTGGCGTAAGCGCTTCATGGCTTGGGCGGTGAGCCCGGAGAACAACCGCGCACCCGGCATGACCTGTCTGCGCGCGATCGGGCGGCTGGCCGAAGGGCAGCCGTGGATCGCCGCGACCGAGGCCGGTTCGAAGGGCTGTGGCGCGAACATGCGGGTGGCGCCGGTCGGCCTGGTGCCCGGCGTGCCCGACGCGGACCGGGCGGGGATGGCGCAGTTGCAGGCAGCCCTGACACACGGGCATCCGACGGCATTGGCGGCCAGCGACCTGACGGCTTTCGCCGTGCACTGGCTGCGCGACGGGCTCGCTCCGCACGACCTGCCGGCCGCGCTGCGACAGCGGTGCGCCGACCAGCGCCGCGTCTATCACTTCGCCTGGCTGGGCGACCTCTGGCAGCGCCCCGGTGAGGCGACGCCCGAGGAGTTCATCGCGCGCGGCTGGGACGAATGCGCTGACGTTCTCGACCGCCTCGCCGCGGCCCTCGTCGTCGGGGATCGAGTCGCCGACCCGTGCCTGGCGACCGGGGAAGGCTGGATCGCCGAGGAGGCGCTCGCCACCGGCCTGCTCTGCTTCCTCCTGTACGCCGACGACCCGGTCGCGGCTCTCCGGCGGGGTGCGGTGACCTCCGGGGACTCCGACTCGATCGCCTCCCTCGCCGGTGCGTTCGCCGGAGCGGCGTACGGTGTGGCCGCCTGGCCGACCGACTGGGTCCGCCGCATCGAGTACGCGGCCGACCTGGGGCGAATCGGCCGAGCGTGGGACTGACCCCGGTGTCGTTTCCGCGGTCGCTCGTTCGACGTATGGGTGACTTCACCGTTCAGCGAAGGGGAGATTCGAGATGCGAGTCATGGTGATCATCAAGTCCGACGAGAACGCCGAGGCGGGGGTGCTGCCCGGCGACGAGGTCGTCGGCGCGATGATCAAGTACAACGAGGAGCTGATCAAGGCGGGCGTGATGCTCGCCGGCGAAGGCCTGCACCCGAGCGTCAGAGGAGCACGCGTCACCTTCAAGGCGGGCAAGGCCACCGTCGTCGACGGGCCGTTCGCCGAGGCGAAGGAGCTGATCGCGGGCTTCTGGCTGTGGCAGGTCAAGTCGATGGACGAGGCGGTCGAATGGGTCAAGCGGATGCCGGCCTCGCAGGGCACCTCCGACGACCAGGTCGCCGAGATCGAGATCCGGCAGGTCTTCGAGAACGAGGAGTTCGAGGGCCAGATCGACCCGGAGCTCCAAGCCAAGGACGCGCAGCAGCGCGCTAATTTGCAGTGATCGACGCCTGCCTGCTCTGATAGGGCGGTGTCGGCAGCGCATCGGGCAGTGGACGCGGTCTGGCGGATCGAGTCCGCACGGATCATCGCCGGGCTCGCCCGGGTCGTCCGCGACGTCGGCCTGGCCGAGGAACTCGCTCAGGACGCGCTGGTCGCCGCGCTCGAACAATGGCCTGAGTCAGGCGTACCGGATAACCCGGGCGCCTGGCTCATGCTCATCGCCAAGCGGCGTGCGGTCGACTACCTGCGACGGCAGGAGACGCTGACGCGCAAGGTCGCCGAGTTGGGCCGCGACCTGACAGAGCACGAGGAGTCCTTCGAAGCCGAGGTCGACGCCGCGCTCGACGACGACATCGGCGACAACCTGCTCAGCCTCGTCTTCACCGCGTGCCATCCGGTCCTGTCCCCGGAGGCCCGGGTCGCCCTCACCCTTCGCCTCCTCGGCGGACTCACCACCGACGAGATCGCGCGGGCGTACCTGGTGCCCGAGACCACCGTCGCTCAACGCATCACCCGGGCCAAGAAGACCCTGGCGCAGAAGCAGATCCCGTTCGAGACGCCCCGCGGCGCCGAGCTGAGCGACCGCCTGCCCTCCGTCCTCGAAGTCGTCTACGCCATCTTCAACGAGGGGTACGCGGCCACCACCGGGACGAGCTGGGTCCGTCCGACGTTGTGCGAGGAAGCCCTGCGACTCGGCCGCATCCTCGCCGAACTCGTCCTGCGCGAACCCGAGGTGCACGGCCTCGTCTCGCTCATGGAGATCCAGGCCTCCCGACTGCGCGCCCGGGTCGGCCGGGACGGCAAACCAGTGCTGCTCCTCGACCAGAACCGGGCCCGCTGGGACCGCATCCTGATCCAGCGTGGCCTGACCGCCCTCGACCGGGCGTTCTCGATCGGCGAACCAGTCGGCCCGTACACGCTCCAAGCCGCCATCGCCGCCTGCCACGCGCGGGCGGCCACCGCCGAGGACACCGACTGGGCTCAGATGGTCCGGCTCTACGAACTCCTCGGCGAACTCGCCCCGTCCCCGGTGGTCGACCTCAACCGGGCGGTCGCCGTCAGCATGGCGTCCGGCCCCGAAGCCGCGCTGAAGCTGGTCGACGCGCTGGCCGACGAACCCACGCTGGCCGCGTACCACCTGCTGCCGAGCGTGCGCGGCGACCTGCTGGTCAAGCTGGGCCGCACGGCCGAGGCCCGCGCCGAGTTCGAGCGCGCCGCCTCGCTCACCCGCAACGAGTCCGAGCGCGTCCTGCTGCTTGAGCGGGCACACTCCCTTCCTTGACCAGTACGCGAACCGCAGTGCCATACTCGCGCTCATGGGAACCTGGGACGCCGGACCGTACGACAACGACGACGCCTCCGACTGGCTGGAAGACCTCCTCGAAGCCGACCCGGCCGAGTGGTCGGACATCATCGCCGAGACCCTGACAGCCGTCGTCGACTGGGACGACTACCTCGAATACCCGGAAGCCGCCGAAGCCGTGGCCGCCTCCGCAGTCGTGGCATCCCAACTGCCCGGCATGGAGGCGTACGCCCCGGAGATGTTCGCCGACGACGAAGAACTCGACTTCCCGGAATCCCTCCGCGACCTCGCCGTCCGCGCCCTCGACCGCATCGTCGGCGACGAGTCCGAATGGCGGGAAGTCTGGGACGGCAACGGCGACGAGGCCTTCGACGTCGTCCGCGAACTACGCGCAGCCCTCGCCG
>JABFYB010000314.1 GCA_013361475.1 Hamadaea sp. | reverse complement strand
GAAGAGCGCACGCTCCGTGCAATCGTCCGAACCGCACTCCGAGACTCCGCTCACAGAGTTGAGCATTTCTGCCGGAAATCGGCCAGCCATCCTCGTGCGCTCAGTTGATTCCCGTCGATGACTTCCAAGGCGAAGCATGGATTGCGGACAGCCGAAAGAGTCGAGCGGCGGGGACGCATGATCAATCTCAAGTACCGGTCGAATCGTCGTTTGCACTGGACACGCCGGATCTATCGCAGAGCCAATTCCGTGATCAGTCCAATCGCATTCTCGTTCACAATGGACGACTTCGCCGTCGTCGAAGGTGCGCTGACGCCCCAGGCCGGGGACCGGATCCTCACCCTGGCGTCGGCCGGTGACACCCCGCTCAACCTTCTGCGGTTTCAGCCGGCCGAGATCATCGCCGTCGACATCGCGCCGCCCCAGCTGCACCTCACGAAGCTCAAGATCGCTGGAGCGAGGGAGTTGACGCTGTCCGACTTTCGCCGCCTGATCGGAGTGTCCCCGCCGGGCGACGCCGACGTGATCTACCAGAAGGTACGAGGGTTACTCGAGCCTGAGACGCAGTCGTTCTGGGACGATCACCTGGATCTTCTCCGGCGCGGCATCATCTGGCAGGGCTCGGTCCGGCGGATGTCCACCTTCTGGGGTCCGCTGGCCCGTCTTCGGGTGCGTTTGTTCCGGCCCGGTCTGACGGTGGCGGACAACCCTTATCTGGCACCGCTCTTGCTGGGCCGGATGCCGCCGGAGGAGCACCTGCCGCCGTATCTGACGGAGTCGGGCTATCCGGTGGTCCAGCGCCACCTCGACCGGTTGACTGTGGTCCACAGCGACATCCGGGAGTTCCTGCGGCAGCAGCCGGCCTCGACCATCGACGTGTTCGCCCTGTCCAACGTGACCGACTGGTTGCCCCGTGGGCAGCAGTCGGACTTCCTGGAACTGATCGTTCGAGCGGCTCGTCCCGGTGCGCGTGTGCTGATCTGCGGGCATCGCCGAGTCGCCGAGGTTCCGGTGCATCTGCGCGGTCAGTTGGTCCCCGATCGCGATCTTCAGACCGAAGTGCGCCGGGCCGACCGGGTGGGCTACTTCCGCCGGATCTGCGTTCTTCGCGTACAGCCGGGAGCTGCGCAGGACGAACGGAGGGGCCGTGGATAGGTTCGAGGTCACCAGCAGAGTGCCGCACGCTCAGCGCGGCGCCGTACTGGACCTGGTGCACGACATCCTGGTTCGTGAGCACGCGCTGTCGCCACGCACGTGGAAGGAGCTCACGGAGGCGTACGACGCGGGCAACGTCTGCCTGGCGCTGTCGCATGACGAGGTCGTGGGCTGGGTGTTGTGTCTGCCGCGCGGCCGCAGAGCGCAGGAACTCGCGGGGGCCTACGTCGCGCCGGAGCTGCGCGGCAGCAGGATCACCAGCGCGTTGCTGCGGGAGGCGCTGGGCCGGCGGCTCTTCACCGTCTGCGTCACCAGTGATCCCAAGCTGACCAAGTATCTGCGGTGGTGGGGCTTCCAAACGTGCAGCCCGCGACGCCTCGTCAAGATCACCGGATTGAGCATGCTGTGGGACCGCATATCTCCGTCGCGGTTGCGCTTCGGCCGGTCCTACGTGCGCGTCGCCGCTCTTCAGTTGCTGGTGTTCGATCGAGCCGTCTCCGGCCGGTGGCTGCCCGCGGCGAAGCCGCCATCTTCCCGGCCGAGACAGAAGGGCAGGCAAGGTTGAGCACGTCAGAGGCGTACTTGTCCTCGCCGGACTACGACGCCGACATCGCCGCCACCGCGTCGGTGTGGTCGGGGACCGGCGTTCTGGAGACGGCCGGCACGTTCGTGCTGCTGACTTACTTCACGATTCCCTGCCTGCTCGCGGTTCAGCCGGCCGGAGCCGGTTCCATTCGCACGGCGATCGACGGGCACCGGGAGCGCACCTTCCTCGAAGGCCTCGTCGGCCTCGGCGTGACGGTTGGGCCCAGCGGCATCGCCAGGGCCGACGTCCGGGCCGGACTGGAGCGGCTGCGTACGCGACATGTGGGTTATGCCGGGATGCGCGCGGAGTACATGGACTTCGTGGGCGCGCTGCTGGCGATCGCTCCGCTGCGTACGCGGGCTCTGCTCGGTGAACCGGCGGAAGAGTCGGCCGTACGCCGCTATCTGCGGTACATGACACATGCGATGGCCCTGCTGGGCATCGGGCTGACCGACGTGTCGTCGCTGGGGCGTACCGCGGAGCGATTCACGGTCTCGTCTTCGGGCCGGTCCCCGCTGGGCGACGATCTCCTCCGGCATTACCGCGAGCGTCACCGGGCGTACTTCGGCGCGACCTTCGACGCGCTGTTCCCGGCGACGCGGGAGATCGTGGTCTCGGCTTTGGCGGACGCACATGCCTGAGCAGACCAGCACAAGGCTGGGCGACGAGCACCTTGAGGCGATCAGGATGTGCGCCCTGGACGAGGTCTCCGCCTGGTCGGACGCCATGGCGCCGCAGCTGAAGCAGATCATCGAACAGCAGCTGGCCGCGACGGGCAAACGCCTGCGCGCCCGTCTGACGCTCGCCTTCGCCGACGGGCTCGGTGGAGATCTCACGCGGGCGTACGCACCGGGCGCGAGTGCCGAGATGTATCACCTCGCCGCCCTGATCCTGGACGACATCGAGGACAACTCGGCGTTTCGGCGCGGAGCGCCGGCTGTGCACACGACGACGGCGACGAGCACGGCGATCAACGTCGCGGCGACGATCCGGTCGCTGGCCTACCATCCGGTGCATCGGAGCACCCGGCTGAGCGTGCCGGAGAAGTACGCCATCCACCAGCGGCTGGACCGTGCGGCGACCCACCTGGTACTCGGGCAGAGCATCGACATCGGCTGGCACAACGACTGGTACGCGTCGCCCGACGAGTTCCCCTACGACGACATGGTGACGTGGAAGACGGGCGTGCTGTTCGAATTCGGCGCCTGGGCCGGGGCGTTCGTCGCTCAGGGCAGCCCGGCGATGTGCGATTTCGCGGCGCGCTTCGGCCTGCGGGCCGGCACCGTCTACCAGATGGCCGACGACTACCTCGATCTGCTCGCGCCTGCGCCCGGCGGCGACGTCACGGGCGAGGACCTGCGGGACGGCAAGATGACCCTCGCGGTACGCGAACTGGTCGCGGCGTTGCGTACTCGCGGCGATCACCGGCTCGCCCGCGAGGTTGTCGACTGCCTTTCGGCCGCCAACGCCGGGGGCGTCGACACGGCATGGCTGCAGGAGCTCTTCCACACATATGAGGTCGCGGACGCAGTCCATCGCAAGGTGCGCGCCGCCGTTGCGGACCTCCGCGACATGAGTGGTGCCGTCGACGGCCGGTTGCGTGGCCATCTCAACGCATTCATCTACTTGCTCGTGCCCTCGGCGGCGAGCGCTCCCACGGTCTAGGCATGGAGGTTTCGATGGGCTCTTCCGAAGCCGGAAATCCGTGGCGGCGAGTCTCCGGCGTACGCCAAGTCGTGCCGCTGACCGTTCTTGTATGCCATGCGATGTGGCATTGGATCGTGCGGCCCTACAAGGCCGGTCGGCCGGCGAGGCGGTTCAGCGGGCTGTGGTCGCGTATGCGTTCGTCGGCGGGCTCCGCCGTCTACGACACCGTGATCAACCACTTCATCAAGGGCTACGCCGAACTCACGCACAGTCGGCCCAGGCCGGAGACCGGCGCTCTGGTCATCCTGTTGTACCGCCTCATGGCGGCGTTCGACGACGAGTACGAGCGCCGCATCCAGGCCGGCGGGTCGATGGGATTCGACGACGTCTTCGCCGCGGACCAGGTCCAGGATCACCTCAGGGCGCTGTCGGCGTTTCTGGCCGCGTACGAGGAACGGCAGGCGATCCGCGAATTCCTGGAGACCTACACGGCCGAGAACTACGACCGTTACCTCGCCCTCACTCGATCGGCGGACAGTGACGTCTCCGCGGAGAGTCACCTGGCGATGATCGAGCTCGACTCGGGCGGTTTCCTCGTCTGCACGGCCCAGGTCATCGCGATCTTCAACGGACACCGTGTCAGTCCCGAGGTCCAGGCGCAGTTCGCACACCTCGGTGTGGTGGGCAAGCTCGCCGACGACATGGTCGACGTCTGGGCCGACATGCGGGAAGGGGCCGCCAACGCACTGGCGGGGATGGTGCGTTCCACACCGGACGAGGCGCGGACCCTGTCGGACCAGGCGCTGCAGCGCCGACGCGCCTCCTATCGCTGGTGGAAGAAGCACTGCCCGACATCGTTCGCGCGCTTCACAAAGGTGCTCGCACATCATCGCGACGAGGTGACGTCGCGCTCGCTCAGGCTGGCAGGCGATCTCATGCTCCTACCGGCGGCGTGGGGCGGGCCAGAGACCCGCAAGGCGCAGAGCGAGCGGGCGGAGATCCGCGTATGAAGCTCTGGTGGGTCTTGCGCAACGTCTTCCCCGGCCCACTCG
>JABFYB010000711.1 GCA_013361475.1 Hamadaea sp. | reverse complement strand
GCGGCCAAGGAGGGTGGTACCGCGGGGTTCGCCTCGTCCCTCCGGGAACGTGCGAACGAGACCGGAGGAAAGATGCCGTACCAGCCCGTGCCTGCCCAGGTCGACCTGCCCGCGCTCGAGCACGCCGTCCTCGACTTCTGGCGTGATCGCCAGGTCTTCCAGCGCAGCCTCGGCCAATCGCAGGGCAAGCCCGAGTGGGTGTTCTACGAAGGTCCGCCGACCGCCAACGGCATGCCCGGCGCGCACCACATCGAGGCGCGCGTGTTCAAGGACGTGTTCCCGCGCTACAAGACGATGAAGGGGTTCCACGTCGCCCGCAAAGCCGGCTGGGACTGCCATGGCTTGCCGGTCGAGCTGGCTGTCGAGAAAGAGCTCGGTTTCTCCGGCAAGCAGGACATCGAGGCGTACGGGATCGCCGAGTTCAATGAGCGCTGCCGGGCCTCGGTGACCCGGCACACCGATGCCTTCGCCCAGCTCACCGAGCGGATGGGCTACTGGGTCGACCTCGATGACGCGTATCGGACGATGGATTCGGACTACATCGAGTCGGTGTGGTGGTCGCTGCGGCAGATCTTCGACAAGGGCCTGCTCGTGCAGGACTTCCGGGTCGCGCCGTGGTGCCCGCGCTGTGGCACCGGCCTGTCCGACCACGAGCTGGCCCAGGGCTACGAGACCGTCGTCGACCCGTCGGTCTACGTACGCTTCCCGCTGACCTCCGGCCCGCTGGCCGGGACCGCCTCCCTGCTGGTCTGGACGACCACGCCGTGGACGCTGGTCTCCAACGTCGCGGTGGCCGCCCATCCGGACGTCACCTACGTCGTCGCCACCGACGGCACCGAACGCCTGGTCCTGGCGGAACCTCTGGTGGGCAAAGTGCTCGGCGACGGCTGGTCGATCGAACAGTCTTTCACCGGTACGCAGATGCTGCGGTGGGCGTACGAGCGGCCGTTCGATCTGGTGGCGGTCGAGGACGCGAACTTCGTGGTGACGGCCGAATATGTGACCGTCGAGGACGGGTCCGGCCTGGTGCACATCGCGCCCGCCTTCGGCGCCGACGACCTCGCGGTCAGCCGTGCGAACGGTCTGCCCATGGTGAACCCGGTACGCCCGGACGGCACGTTCGACGACTCCGTGCCCCTGGTCGGCGGCGTGTTCTTCAAGACGGCGGACAAGACGCTGGTGCGAGATCTCGCCGAACGGGGCCGGCTGTTCCGTGACCTGCCCTATGAGCACAGCTATCCGCACTGCTGGCGGTGCCACACGGCACTGCTGTATTACGCGCAGCCGTCCTGGTACATCCGCACTACCGCGATCAAGGACGAGTTGCTGCGGGAGAACGAGAAGACCACCTGGCAGCCCGAGACGGTCAAGTACGGCCGCTACGGCGACTGGCTCAACAACAACATCGACTGGGCGCTGTCCCGCAGCCGGTACTGGGGTACGCCGTTGCCGATTTGGCGCTGCGAGGCGGGCCACCTGACCTGCGTCGGCTCGCTGGCCGAGCTGACCGAGCTGACCGGCCGCGACCAGTCCACCCTGGACCCGCATCGTCCGTTCATCGACGAGGTGACATTCGAGTGCCCGCAGTGCGCCGCCGTCGCGACGCGGGTGCCCGAGGTCATCGACGCCTGGTACGACTCGGGTGCGATGCCGTTCGCCCAGTACGGCTACCCGTACAAGAACCAGGACCTGTTCGAGAAGCGATATCCCGCCCAGTTCATCTCCGAGGCCATCGACCAGACGCGCGGCTGGTTCTACACCCTGATGGCCGTCGGCACACTGGTGTTCGACAAGTCGTCCTACGAGAACGTGGTCTGCCTGGGGCACATCCTGGCTGAGGATGGCCGCAAGATGTCCAAACACCTGGGCAACATCCTGGAGCCGATCCCGCTCATGGACCAGCACGGCGCGGACGCGGTCCGGTGGTTCATGGCGGCAGCCGGCTCACCGTGGTCGGCGCGCCGCGTCGGTCACAGCACCATTCAGGAGGTCGTCCGCAAGGTCCTGCTGACGTTCTGGAACACCGTCGCCTTCCAGGCGTTGTACGCGCGTACCGCCGGCTGGTCGCCGTCGGCTGACGACCCAGCTGCGGCCGACCGGCCCCTGCTCGACCGCTGGCTCCTGTCGGAGCTGAACACACTGGTGGACGCCGTGGACGCCGCGATGGAAGCGTTCGATACGCAGCGCGCCGGCAAGCTGCTGGCGGCGTTCGTCGACGACCTGTCGAACTGGTATGTCCGCCGAGGCCGACGCCGATTCTGGCGCGGAGACCCGGCCGCTCTCGCGACACTGCACGAGGCGCTGGTGACCGTGACCAAGCTGCTGGCACCGATCACGCCGTTCCTGGCCGAGCGGGTGTGGCAGGACATCGTCGTGCCGGTGACGCCGTCCGCGCCGGAGTCGGTGCACCTGGCCGACTATCCGAAGGCCGACCGGGACCTGGTCGACGACGGTCTGGGGGCCGGCATGGCGCTCGTACGCCGCTTGGTGGAGCTGGGCCGCACCGCCCGCGCCGAGTCCTCGGTCAAGACCCGCCAGCCGCTGTCACGGGCACTGGTGTCCGCACCCGGCTTCGCCGAGCTGCCGGAGTCCCTGGTCGAGCAGATCACCGACGAGCTGAACGTCCAGAGTGTTCAGTCGCTGGTGGACGTCGGCGGTTCTTTGGTCGACACCACGGCCAAGGCCAACTTCCGCACGCTCGGCAAGCGGTTCGGCAAGACGGTTCAGGCGGTGGCCGCCGCGATCGCCGCCGCCGACGCAGCCGCCCTCAGTGCTTCCTTGCGTACCAGTGGATCCGCTTCGGTCGAGGTGGACGGCTCGGTCGTGGAGCTGGGACCGGACGAGGTCGTCATCACCGAGACTCCCCGGTCAGGCTGGGCGGTGGCCGCCGGTGGTGGCGCGACCGTGGCGCTGGACCTGCAAGTCACACCGGAGCTGCGGCGGGCCGGACTCGCGCGCGAGGTCGTCCGGCTGATGCAGGAGGCCCGCAAGTCCAGCGGCCTGGACGTGTCCGACCGCATCACGGTGCGATACGAGGCGGCCGGGGCAGCCGCTGAGGCATTGCGGGAACATCGTTCGCTCATCGCCGACGAGGTGCTTGCCACCGTCTTCGAAAGTGGTGCAGGCACCAGCGCGGCGTTCAGCGACGAGACGCTGGGGCTGAGGTTCTGGATCAGCAAGGCATAGGGCTCGCTCGCGGCTGATAGGCAACTCAGATCAGCCGATGGATTGAGGTCGCCGGGTGGGCTCGGACCGCTGGGCGGCCGTCCGCTGGGCAGGCGGCCGACGCCGGAGCCGCGAGACGGTGGCACGGTCCGTGTATGGCGACGACGCTTCGGGTATCCCGCTCAGATGATCTCAGACGTACGCAGCGGGCTGGCCCGATTCGCCGGAGCGTTGGCCGGCACGGGTTCCGGAGTGGCCGCGATCCTGGCCGTGGCCCTGGTCGCGGCGTGGGTGGTCCGTGCCTTCACCGGCGGCTTCACCGAGCACTGGGCTCTGGTGCTGGAGACCGTCGCGGGTGCGGTCACGCTCGTCATGGTCTTCGTCATCCAGTACGCCACGCACCGGCAGGCGCGCGCCATCCTGCTCAAACTGGACGAACTTATCCGCATCCACTCCGACGCCCGCAACGATGTGATCGCCGTCGAGGACGCTCCCGTCGTCGAGCAGGAGCGGATCGAGCAACAGGTGCGACGCCAGGCCACCGGATCGACCACCGCCTAAAGCTCCTCGACCGGCTCATGTGCGTACGGGGATCAGGTGCGGGCGGGGCGGAAACCGGCGAACACCACCTGTAGCCGGGCCAGTTCGGCGCTCCAGAGGCCGGCGCGGGTGCTCCAATAGATCGAGTACGCCTGGTCCGGCGCGGTCACGAAGCCCCGGTTGAGGACGTGCAGTCGCGTGCCGGAGCCGCTGGTATAGGTGAACTCCCAGTCGGCCGCCCGGTCGAAGTACGCCACCGCTTCGATGCGGATGCGTTGGTAGTCGCGGTATCCGTCCCGGCGGGCGGTCTCGTTGGTCAGCCAGTCCTGCACCGGGTCGGCCTTCGGGTGGCGGGTCTGGTCGATGAGCAGGAAGGTGCCGGTTCTCGGATCACGCCATTGTGGACGGCCCGCGTCGTCGCGGGAGAATTTCCAGTTCGCGGGCACCGGGATGGCGAAGCCCGTGCCGTCGTCGCGCATGCGCCACCCGGCCGGGAGCACGAACCCGGGGCTCGACGGGCTGGTGGCACTTGCGGTGATCGAGGGTTGCGGCGCGGCGGAGGGCTGCGGCGACGCCGCGGACTGGGTCGGGCTGACCGCACCCGGGTTGGGCTCTTCGCGTACCCATGCTTGGTAAGCCACGCCGCCGAGAGTGAGCAGGACGACGACCGCGAGCACGGCGGCCAGTGGTTTGAGCGACCGGCGGCGATCCGCGGGCACCGGGGCGGGCGGCACCTGCGCGG
>JABFYB010000500.1 GCA_013361475.1 Hamadaea sp. | reverse complement strand
GTCTTCTGGGGCGCGCCGCTCATCACCCGGGAACTCGAAGAGAAGACCGACCGCATGGTCTGGAACCAGAGCGTCACCCGCACCCGCTGGCTGGCCGTCAAACTCACTCTGCTCACGCTGGCGAGCATGGCCGTCACCGGGCTGTACAGCCTGCTGCTCACCTGGAGCGCCAGCCGCTACGACCAGCTCGCCGGTGGTCGCTTCGCCGCCATGACGTTCGCGGCGCGCGATCTCGTCCCCATCGGGTACGCCGCCTTCGCGTTCCTGCTGGGCACGACGATCGGCCTGCTCGTCCGGCGTACGCTGCCCGCCATGGCGCTGACGCTCGCCGTCTTCGCCGTGGTCCAGATCGTCCTGCCGATCACCGTACGCCAGCACCTCATGACCCCGGTCACCACGACCGTGCGGCTGGACCTCGAGGCGATGGGACGGTCGGACTTCATGGGCGTCGGACCCGACGGAGCCCGGATCGACGGCTACACGATGCCGGGCGCCTGGTCGCTGACGACGACGAGCAAGCTGTACAACGCGGACGGCACGCCCTACACCGCCGCGCAGACCGAGCAGTGCCACGGGAGCAACCAGCGGGAAGACATGGCGTGCACCGCCGCGCAGAACATCCACTTCAGCTACACGTACCACCCAGCCGACCGGTACTGGCGCTTCCAGTGGACCGAGCTGGCGGTCTTCGGCGGCCTGTCGCTGATGCTCGCCGGCTTCTGCCTTCTCCGCATTCGCCGCTACTCCAGCTAGCCCGCACCCCGCACGCTCCACTGGCCAGGGCGTGATCATTGCGTCAGCCATGCTGTTTGAACGGACAAATTGCTCCGTGAAACAGCATGGCCGGCGCAATGATCACGAAGCGAAGGGTTGACGGAGGTAGATGTGAGCGTTAACACTCCCGGTATGTCCTCGTTCCCGCTCAGTCGCCGCGGCCTGTTCCGAGCCGCCGGAGCGACCGCCGCCGCGGCGGTGCCCACGCTGGAAACCACCGCAGCCCAAGCCGCAGCAGCCCAAGCCGCGGTCCCACCCGCGCGTTCCGACATCGGTGTCGGCGCGTACGCCTTCGAGCTCGGCCAGGTACAGCTGACCTCGGGCCGCCTGCTCGACAATCAGAACCGGACGCTGGCCTATCTGCGGTTCGTCGACGTAGACCGGCTGCTCTACAACTTCCGGGCCAACCACCGGCTCTCGACCAACGGCGCCGCCGCCACCGGCGGCTGGGACGCTCCCACGTTCCCGTTCCGTACGCACGTCCAGGGTCACTTCCTGACCGCTTGGGCGCAGGCGTACGCCGTCCTCGGCGACACGACCTGCCGGGACAAGGCCGCGTACATGGTCGCCGAGTTGGCCAAGTGCCAGGCGAACAACGGCGCGGCCGGATTCGTCGCCGGGTACCTGTCCGGCTTTCCGGAGTCGGACTTCACCGCCTTGGAGGCGGGCAACCTGTCCAACGGCAACGTGCCGTACTACGTGATCCACAAGACCCTCGCCGGTCTGCTCGACGTGTGGCGCTACCTCGGCAGTACGCAGGCCCGAGACGTCCTGCTCGCGCTGGCGGGCTGGGTCGACACGCGGACCGCCCGGCTCGGCTCGGCGCAGATGCAGTCGGTGCTCGCCACCGAGTTCGGCGGGATGAACGCCGTCCTGACCGACCTGTACCAGCAGACCGGCGACGCCCGCTGGCTGACCGCCGCCCAACGCTTCGACCACGCCGCCGTGTTCACGCCGTTGGCCGCCAACTCCGATCAGCTCAACGGCCTGCACGCGAACACGCAGGTGCCCAAGTGGATCGGCGCCGCCCGGGAGTACAAGGCCACCGGCACGACCCGCTATCGCGACATCGCCGTCAACGCCTGGGCGATGACCGTCAACGCGCACAGTTACGTCATCGGCGGCAACAGCCAGGCCGAGCATTTCCGGCCCGCGAACGCCATCGCGGCGTACCTGAACCAGGACACCTGCGAACACTGCAACAGCTACAACATGCTCAAGCTGACCCGCGAGCTGTGGCAGTTGTATCCGGATCAGGCGGCGTACTTCGACTTCTTCGAGCGGACGCTGCTCAACCACGTCGTCGGTGCGCAGAACCCGGCCGACGGCCACGGCCACGTCACCTACTTCACCCCGCTCAACCCGGGTGGCCGCCGGGGAGTCGGACCGGCCTGGGGCGGCGGCACGTGGAGCACCGACTACACCACCTTCTGGTGTTGCCAGGGCACCGGTGTCGAGGTCAACACCAAGCTGATGGACTCGATCTACTTCTACAGCGGCACCACGTTGACCGTGAACCTGTTCGTCCCCTCGGTGCTGACCTGGTCGCAGCGCGGGATCACGGTCACCCAGACCACCACCTACCCGGTCGGCGACACCACGACGCTGACGGTCACCGGCAGTGTCAGCGGCTCCTGGTCGCTGCGCGTACGCATCCCGGCGTGGGCGTCGGGGGCGACCGTCGCCGTCAACGGCACAGTCCAGAACATCACCGCGACCCCCGGTGCCTATGCGGTCCTGACGAGGAATTGGACGACCGGCGACACGGTGACCGTACGCCTGCCGATGCAGGTCGCCGTACGCCCGGCGAACGACAACGCGGGCGTCGTCGCCCTGACCTACGGCCCGTCGGTCCTGGCCGGGAACTACGGCAACTCGACGCTGTCGGCGCTACCGGCGCTGACGACGTCGTCGGTCACCCGGACCAGCACCAGTTCGCTGGCCTTCACCGCGACCGCCAACGGGGCGACGGTCAACCTCGGCCCGTTCTCCGACGCGCAGGGCTTCGCCTACACCGTCTACTGGAGTACGGACTCCGCGAGCTACCGCCTGGTCAACGCGGCCAGTGGCCTCGTCCTCGGGGTGCAGAACATGTCGACCGCCGACGGCGGGCTCGCCTTGCAGTGGACGGACAACGGCACCGCCGACCACAACTGGGAGCTGATCGCCGACGGTTCGGCCGTACGCCTCCGCAACGTCAACAGCGGCAAGGTGCTCGGCGTACAGAACATGTCCACTGCGGACGGCGCGGTCGTGCTGCAGTGGACGGACAACGGCACCGCCGACCACCGGTGGACGATCGTCGACAACGGCGACGGCACGCACAAGCTCCGCAACGCCAACAGCGCCAAGCTGCTGGGCATTCTGAACGGCTCCACCGGCACCGGCGCGCAGGCCGTGCAGGACTCGGACAACGGCACGGCGGACAACCTGTGGCGGTTCCTTCCGAACGGCGCTCGGCGTATCCAGAATCTCGGGAGCGGGCTCGTGCTCGGCGTACAAAACATGTCCACAGCCGACGGTGGGCTGGTCGTGCAGTGGGCGGACAACGGCACGGCCGACCATCTGTGGACCGCGGTGCCCGACACCGGCGGCTACTTCCGGCTGCGGAACGCCAACAGCGGCAAAGTCCTGGGCGTGGAGGGCGCGAGCACCGCGAACGGTGCGCGAGCGATGCAGTGGGCCGACAACGGCACCGCGGACCACCGCTGGCGGTTGCGCTACGGCGCGAACGGCTACTTCCGGATCCAGTGCGCCAACGGTGGCCGGGTGCTGGGCGTCTCCGGCGCGTCGACGGCCGCGGGAGCGCAGATCGTGCTCTGGGACGACAACGGCACCAACGACCACCTGTGGCGGTTCGTCTGATCGCTCGGCCGGTCCGTGCCGGAGGAAGCCTGGGGGAACCTCAACGGGTGACTTCGGCGCGAGACTGGTGATTTCGCCGATGCGCGGCGGGCGGTGTTCATCAACATTCACTCCCTAGACCTCCGTCGGAAGGGAACCGTTGGTGACGCCGCCCCGCCTCCGTCCCCGCAACCGCGCCGAATGGCTGCTCGCGATCCCCATCGTCGTCCCGTTGCTGATCCCGTTGTACAACCGCGTCGATCCCGTCCTCCTAGGCGTGCCGTTCTTCTACTGGTTCCAGATCGCCTGCGCGGGGCTCGCCGTCGTCGTGATCAGCCTCGTGCACCGGCTCGGCCGGGGACGGCGCTGAGATGACCGCCGATCGGATCACCGAGATCACGCTGTTCGTCCTGCTGCTCGGCGGCATGCTCGCGCTCGGCTACAGCGCCGCGCGCTGGCGACGCCCGAAGACCGTCGACGCGCTGGAGGAGTGGGGCGTCGGCGGACGTGCCTTCGGCAACTGGGTCACCTGGTTCCTGCTCGGCGGCAGCATGTACACGGCGTACACGTATGTCGCCGTCCCGGCCGTCGTCTACGGGACCGGCGCCGTCGGCTTCTTCGCGGTGCCGTTCGCCGTGATCTGCGCGCCGCTCATGTACTTCCTGAGCACGCGTACCTGGTCGGTGTCGCACGCGCACGGCTTCGTCACCTCGGCCGAGTTCGTCCGCGCCCGGTTCGGCTCGCGTACTCTCGGCGCGCTGGTCGCGCTCACCGGCATCGCGGCGACCATGCCCTACATCGCGGTCCAGCTGGTCGCGCTGAAGGCCACGTTCACCACGATCGGCTTCTCCGGCGAATGGCCGCTGCTGGTCGCGGTCACCGTCGCCTCGGTCACCACGTTCAAGTCCGGCCTGCGCGCGCCGACCCTGCTGTCCATCTTCAAGGACCTGCTGCTCGTGTGGCTGGTCCTGATGATGCTCGCGATGGTCGCGCTCACGGGCGGGTTCCAGGCCGCGTTCACCACGGCGAGCCGGCGGTACGCCACGGACGCGTCCGCCGTCAGCAACCTGCTGCTGCCGGAGAACGGATACCTCGGGTACCTGACGCTGGCCGTCGGGTCGGCGCTGGCCGTCTTCGTCTACCCGCACGCCGTCACGGTCATCCTCGCGGCGAAGGACCGGACCGCGATCAAGCACAACGCCGCCGCCTCCCCGGTCTACTGCCTCGCCCTGGGCCTGTTCGCCCTCCTCGGGGTGTACGCGATCGGCCAAGGCGTCGTCCCGCTCGACGGCGACGTCAACACCATCACGCCGCAGGTCTTCCACGACGTCTTCCCGACCTGGATCGCCGGCATCGCGTACGCCACCATCGGCGTCGCCGCGCTCATCCCGGCGGCGGTCATGTCCATCGCGGCGGCGAACCTGTTCACCCGCTGCGTCTATCGCGAGTACCTGCGACCGGAAGCGACACCGGCCGAGGAGGTGCGGGTGAGCCGCTACCTGTCGCTGCTGGCCAAGGTCGGCGCGGCACTGTTCATCGTGCTGCTCGACCCGGCGTTCTCGATCGACCTCCAGCTCGTCGGCGGCGTCCTGATCCTGCAGACCGTCCCGGCCGCCCTCGTCGGCCTCTACACCGCCTGGCTGCACCGCTCCGCGCTCATCGCCGGTCTGCTGACCGGGCTCGGCTCGGGAGTGCTGATGCTCTACCTGATCCCGCAACGCGCCGCCGACGGCCGCGTCCTCAAGGCGCACTTCGGCGGGTCGAGCTGGCCGTTGCGGTGGCTCGGCCTCGACTCGCCGGCAACCGTCTACGTAGGACTCGTGGCGCTCGCCGTCAACCTCGGGGTCGCCGTCGGCCTGACCGTCGTCCTGCGGGCTCTGGGCGTACCGGGTGGGCGGGACGCGACCAGCCCGGACGACTACTACGCCGACGCCGGGGACGAGGACTTCCAGCGCCTCGGCGATCTCGTGGACGGCGAGCAGCGTACGCCGGTCGGCGCGCACGCCCGAATTTAGGAACGGTCGTTCTTGACTGATCGTTCCTAATCTTGCTACCGTCTTCGCATGGGACGGCCGAGAGCGTTCGACGAGACCGAGGTCATCAAGGCGGCGGCGGAGCTGTTCGCCGGCCGGGCCTACGACGGCGTCTCGGTCGACGACCTGGTGACCAGCCTCGGAGTGCACCGCAACAGCCTCTACAAGGTGTTCGGCAGCAAACGAGGGCTGTACTTGGCGGCGTTGCGCTGGTACCTGACCGAACAGGTCCAGCCGATGCTGACCGGCCTCCGGAGCGGGCCGGATCCGGCGGCCGAGCTGCGGGCGCTGCTCGGTGGCACCGATCGGCACGACCTCGACCTGCTGCTCTTGGCGGTGGTCGAGCGGGCCCCGGTCGATCAGGAGGTCGCCGACCTCGTCGCGGAGGCGTTGCGAGACCTGGACGCCACCGTGGCGAAGGCGCTGCCGGGGCAGCCCGGCGACGACGAGATCGCGGTCGCGTTGACCGCCATGATCCTCGGCCTGCGCCTGCGGGCTCGGGCCGGTGGCGTCCCGCCGGAGGCCGGAACCGTTCTGCTGCACCACATTCAGCCACAAGCATGAGGAGACCCATGGCACAGGTAAGCGTCGACGCCGGCACCCTGGTCGTCGAGATCGAGGGCATGGACAAGTTGTGGGCGCTCAAGAGCCGCCTGGAGATCCCGCTGGCCAACGTCCGGGGCGCCACCGCCGATCCCGGCGTCATCCGGGAGTCCAAAGGAATCCGCACCGCCGGCACCTACATGCCGGGCGTCATCACCGCCGGCACCTTCCGCGTGGACGGCGAACGCATCTTCTGGGACGTCCGCGACCCGGCGAAGGCGGTCGTCATCGAGCTGCGCGACGAGCGGTACGCCCGGCTCATCGTGCAGGTGGACGACCCGAGGGCGACGGTGGCGATGATCGAACGAAGCATCCCGGCGCCGCGCCCCTGACGGTGCTGCCCTGACCGTGCTGCTCAGGTCGTGCGGGGGTGGATCTCGTCGCCGGGGTCGGGATCGATCAGCAGCCCGGCCTGGTACCCGATGAACCGGT
This sequence comes from Hamadaea sp., assembly GCA_013361475.1. Taxonomy (GTDB): domain Bacteria; phylum Actinomycetota; class Actinomycetes; order Mycobacteriales; family Micromonosporaceae; genus Hamadaea. The sequence goes on along the minus strand of JABFYB010000500.1, from coordinate 11,248 downwards.
ACGCCACCTGGCGCAGCGGCCACATCACCCAGGGCCGGTCGGCCGACGAGATCGTCGCCCCGTCGGCGTGGGCGCTGATGCCGACCAGCACCCAGGAGTGGGAGGTCGACAGCACGGTGATGGCGGTCTCCGACTTCGGCTTCGCCAAGGTGTCCCGGACGACGTCGGCGGTCTCGTCGTCGGCGTACAGCACCGCCCACAAGCTGGCGACGGCGTCGCTGTCGTCCGTCCGGTACGCCGCGTGCACCGTGAGGATGCAGTGCTCGCGGTTGAGCGGCGAGTCCTCGGCCAGCACCCCGTCGCAGCCACGCTGATCGCCCGCGGCGGTACGCGTCAGGACGTCGTCGTTCATCTCCAGGACGGTGGGAAAGATCTCCTCCGCCTTGACGCTGCTCGGATAGGTCTTGGAGATCGCCACCGGAACGGCCGCGATGAGCAGCGCCGCCGCCAGGACCCCGGCGATCACGGTGAAATGACGCTCGACCGCGGGCGCCTTCCGGCCGATCAGCACCAGGAGGAGGACGACGGCCAGTGCCGCGCCGAGGGCGCCGACCGCCCACAGCAGTCCGTCGCCGAACTGGTCGGCGCCCGGCCCGTCGAGGATGTCGGAGAAGCTCTTGCGACGGCCCGGGATGAACATCAGCGCCACCAGTGTCGTGACGGCGCACAGCGTGAAGAGGACCCGGCGGGTCGTCCGGCCGACCAGCTTGCTCACGGCGACGGTGGTGCCGATGAGGACGGCGGGCAGCGCGACGACGAGCCAGCCGGCGATCACCATGCCCTCGGTGGCGCACATCGTCGCGTCGCAGGCGTACGCCAAGATCATCGGGCGGACGATGCCGCCCAGCAGGGCGTAGCCGATGAACGCGGCGAACAGCCCGACGATCATCCCGAGCCCGCCCAGCCAGGCGAAGCGGGACGGCTTCTTCGGGGCTTTCGGCTTCTTCTCGCCGACGTAGTCGATCGGGCCTGGGTTCGTCACGGCGACGATCTTACGAGACCCGCGCTCGTGGGTACCTGATGAGAAGGGCGGCCAGCACGATCTCGTCGCCGACCGCGGCGTACACGTGGGGGACGTCGGAGACCCAGGAGAAGTGCTCCCCGGCGCGGACCTCGCGAGGTGCGTCGGCCGGCCCGGTACGCAGCGTGCCGGCGTACACGGTGAGGTGTTCGGTGACCCCGCGCGGATGCGCAGGGGAGTGCTGCGTCCGGCCGGGGTGCACTTCGAGCCGGTAGAGCTCCGAGGTGACGCCGGGGTCGGTGAAGACCTCCAGCAGAGTTCCCCGCACGGCGGCTCCCGGGACGAACGCGGGCGCTTGATCGCCGCCCGGATCGGTGAGCAACGCGGCGAGTGGCACGTCGAGCTGCGCCGTGATCGCGTACAGCGTTTCCAGGGTGGGGTTCCGGGTGCCGTTCTCCAGGCCGGACAGCGTCGCCTTGCCGATCCCGGCCGCGCGGGCCAACGCCGACAACGTCAGGCCCCGTTCTTCCCGGAGCCGGCGGAGGCGCTGACCGACGGCCACGTTCGTCGGATCGGGACTGGCGGGCGGTGGGGCCATGCGGCTATGGTGCCAGAGTCGAGCGTTCCGTATACGGAACGACGCTGGTGAGGGGATGAGTCGTGGGGAAGTCCGTGCAACCGTTGCTGGCCGGGGTCGTCACCGCGCTCGTCGGTTTCGCCAGTTCGTTCGCGGTGGTGCTGGCCGGGCTGCGCGCGGTCGGGGCCGACGACCGGCAGGCGGCCTCCGGCCTGTTCGCGTTGTGCGTCGGCATCGGGGTGACCGCGATCCTCCTCTCCGTACGCCGCCGGATGCCGATCACCATCGCCTGGTCGACGCCGGGCGCCGCGTTGCTCGTCTCGACCGGCCCGGTCGCCGGGGGATTCGCCGCCGCCGAGGGCGCGTTCCTCGTGGCGGGGGTGCTGATCGTCGCGGCCGCGTTGTTTCCCGTCCTGAGTCGCTGGATCACCGCCATTCCGGCGCCGATCGCCTCGGCCATGCTGGCCGGCGTACTGCTGGAACTGTGCCTGGCACCCGCGCACGCGGTGGTGCAGGTCCCCTGGCTGGCGGTCCCGGTCGTGCTCGTCTGGGCCGTGCTCTATCGCTTCGCGCGGGCCTGGGCGGTTCCTGGAGCGCTGGTGGCGGCGATCGCCGCGATCGCCCTGGCCGGGACCGACCGGCCGCTGTCGGGTGGCTTGTGGCCGGAGCCGGTGCTGACCGCGCCCACCTTCACCGTGTCCGCGCTGATCAGCATCGCCCTGCCGCTGTTCCTCGTCACGATGGCGGCGCAGAACATCCCCGGCATCGCGGTGCTCGCCGGATTCGGCTACCACCCGCCGATCCGTCCACTGCTGGCGGCGACCGGTGTCGCGAGTATCGGCGCGTCGCTGTTCGGCGGGCACGCGCTCAACCTCGCCGCGATCAGCGCGGCCCTGGCCGCCGGGCCGGAAGGCGGTCCGGACCCCGAGCGCCGCTGGATCGCCTCGGCCACCGCGGGCGTCGGCATGATCGGGCTCGGCCTGGCCGGGGGACTGGCCATGGCCCTGGTCACCGTGTCACCGCCGATCCTCATCGAGGCGGTCGCCGGGCTCGCGCTGCTCGGCGCGTTCGCGAGCGCGCTCGTCGCCGCCGTCACGCCGGTGGAGGGTCGCGACGCCGCCATCGTGACGCTGGTGGTGACAGCCTCCGGGATGAACCTGTTCGGCGTCGGCGCCGCGTTCTGGGGCCTCGTCGCCGGTGGCCTCATGTACCTGTTGCAGCGCCGTCGGTCCCGGCCGCGAGGTGGTCCCGCCGTAGTCGTCGAAGCCGAGCCGAAAGCGGTGGCCGAACCCGTCGGCTCCTAGCTTCTTCCGGTAGATTCCCGGTCGATGATCTCCGACATCCATCCGGCGTGGCTGCCCGCCGAGGCCTTCCGCGCGCTCGGCTCCCGGCGGGTCCAGGTCCGCGGCGACGGCCTGCTGCTCGACACGGTACGCGCGGAGGTGGTGGCCGCCTGCCGCCGGTTCGGTGGGGCGCCGGCCGACTCGGGTCCGTGCGACGTGTCCTTCGCCGTCTCCTCGCAGGCGGACCTCGCGCCCGAGGAGTTCACCTACGCCCGGGGCGACGGGGTGACCGTGGTCCGGGCGGCCGACCCGGCCGGGCTGCTGCACGGGTTCTTCCACGTCGTACGCTCCGGGGAGCGCGCGTTCGCCGGAGACTTCGACGAACGGCACGCCCCGGCTCTGCCGATCCGGCTGGTGTCCCATTGGGACAATGTGGACGTTCATCCGGTGATGGGCCAGGTCGAGCGGGGGTACGCCGGCGGCTCGATCTTCTGGTCGGCGGGCCGCCTGCGGGAGGACCTGAGCCGGGTGCGGGCGTACGCCCGGCTGCTGGCCGCCGGGGGGATCAACGCGGTGGCGATCAACAACGTCAACGTGCACGAGACCGAGGCGCACCTGCTGACCGACCGGATCGGGGAGGTGGCCGCGCTCGCCGAGCAGTTCCGGGCGTACGGGATCCGGGTGCACCTGAGCGTCAACTTCGCCGCCCCGATGGCACTGGGCGGGCTGCCGACCGCCGATCCGCTGGACGACCGCGTACGCGCCTGGTGGGCACAGGCGACCCAAGCCGTGTACGCGAGGATCCCGGACTTCGGCGGCTACGTGGTGAAGGCCGACTCGGAGGGGCAGCCGGGGCCGTCCGCGTACGCCCGCACCCACGCCGACGGCGCGAACCTGCTCGCCGAAGCGCTGGCCCCGTTCGGGGGCGTCGTGCACTGGCGGGCCTTCGTCTACAACCACCGGCAGGACTGGCGCGATCGGTCGACCGACCGCGCGCGGGCGGCGTACGACCACTTCGCCCCGCTGGACGGCCGGTTCGCCGCGAACGTGATCCTCCAGGTGAAGCACGGCCCGATGGACTTCCAGGTACGCGAGCCGGTGTCGCCGCTGCTCGGCGCGATGCCGTCGACGCGGGTCGCGGTGGAGGTCCAGGCGACCCAGGAGTACACCGGGCAGCAGCGGCACGTGTGCTACCTCGGTCCGATGTGGAGCGAGGTGCTGCGGTTCCCGTTCGCGCGGCCGGTCGCCGAGCTCGTCCAGGGCATGGTGACCGTCGCCAACGTCGGCGACGACCCGTTCTGGACGGGGCATCCGCTCGCCCAGGCCAACCTGTACGCGGCCGCCCGGCTCGGCTGGGACCCGGCTCTGGACCCGCTCGCGCTGCTGGACGAGTGGATCGCCCTGACCTTCCCCGGGCACGACCCGGCGTTGCGGGAGGCGTTACGGGCGATCATGGACGAGTCGTGGCAGGCGTACGAGCGGTACACCGCGCCGCTCGGCGTCGGCTTCATGGTGCGGCCGGGCCACCACTACGGGCCGGACGTCGACGGCTACGAGTACACGCCCTGGGGCACCTACCACTTCGCCGACCGCGACGGGATCGGCGTCGACCGGACGAGGGCCACCGGAACGGGGTTCACCGGGCAGTACCCGGCGCCGTGGCGCGACGTGTTCGAGTCGCGCACCGACTGCCCCGACGAGCTGCTGCTGTTCTTCCACCACGTCCCGTACGCCCACCTCCTGCGCAACGGCGCGACCGTCGTGCAGCACATCTACGACACGCACTTCGCCGGGGTCGACCGCGTCGAGGCGATGATCCTGCGGTGGCAGCAGGTCGCGGGGCTCGTGGACGAGGCGGTCGCCGCCCGGATCTCCGAGCGCCTGGCCGAACAACTCCGATCGGCAGAGGAGTGGCGGGACCAGGTCAACACCTACTTCTACCGGAAGTCCGGCGTACCGGACGCGCGCGGCCGCCGTATCTACTAGCTGACCCGGGTCAACGCCGGGGTCGCTTCGGCGGCCGGGTGGCCTGGCCGTCCCGGGCGGGGGCGTGCTTGCGGCGGAGCAGGTCGAAGCAGAGCACGGCGGCGGCGGTCGCCACGTTGAGCGACTCGACGCCGCCTTCGAGTGGGATGGCCACCCATTCGTCGACCAGCGCGGCGGTGGCCCGGGACAACCCCTCGGTCTCGTTGCCCAGGACGAACGCCGCCTTCGGGGCGAACACCCGGTCGTCGTAGAGGCTGCGCCGGGCGTCGCCGTCGAGGCCGTAGATCCGGAAGCCGGCCTCCCGCAGCGTCTCGGCCGACTCCGCGCCGGTCCGGGCCCAGATCACCGCCGCTCGGTACGCCACTCCGGCGGACGCCTTGATAACCAGGGGATCGATGCCGGGGGAGCCGACCCGGGGCAGCACGATGCCGGACATCCCCGCTCCGGTCGCCGCGCGGATGATCATGCCGACGTTGGCCGGGTTGTTGACGCCGTCCAGGATCAGGACGCGGCTGGTTCGCCGGGACTGGGAGTCGCGGGCGAACTCGGCGATGTTGCGCATGCGCGGCGCGACGACGTCGGCGATGATGCCCTGGTCGTGTTTGCCGTTGCCGGCCAGCACCTTCACCCGGTGCGCGGTCGCGTGCTGGACGGGCACGCCGCGCCGATCCGCCAGATCCAGGATCCGATCCAGGTTCTCGCCCCGGGCGGAGTCGGCCACGACGAGCTTGTCCACCTGCAGGTCCCGGTTCTGGAGGACTTCCAGCACCGGCATGCGGCCGTAGACGGTGATGAACGACTCTCGCGGGGACCGGTCGACGCTCTCGGCCGGTTCTCGGTTACGCATCCGACCAGTATCCAGCGTCGCCGGTCACCGGCCGCACAGCCCCGCCGCCGGGGCGTACCAGGCGGCCGGGTGCACTAGGCGGCCGGGCGCGACTCGGCGAGGACGAGCACGCCCGTGGGCTCCAGCCGCAGCACCGTCCCCTGCTCCACGCGTACGCCGGTGAGCAGGTCGACGCCCGAGACGACGGCGGGCACCTCGACGGCGCTGCCGGAGTGGTTGAGCACGAACAGCAGCGGCGTACCGCCCGGTGTGACCCGGCGAGCCACCTCCACGTCTGGGCTGTCGGCGTACGGGCCGATCAGGCCGTGGCGGTCGAGCACCCGGCGGACGACCCAGGACACGCCCGCCTGGTCCAGCCCCGCTCCGACGTACCACCCGTGGCCGTCGCCGAACGCGTTGCGGGTGACCGCCGGGGTTCCGGCGTACCAGTCGGACTGATAGGCGCCGACGACCTCGGCGCCCTCCAGGACGACGAGTTCGAAGAGCAGCCGGGCGTCGGCGGTCACCTCGTCGGCCAGCCGGACCGGGTTGGCGAACGACGCCTCGCGCGCGTCCCACTCGTCCACGCGTACGCCCATCAGCTTTCCGAGCGGACCAGGGACGTCCAGCAGAAAGGCGTTGTCGTCGGAGTCGACCCGGCCCGACAGGAACGTCGTGACGACGGAGCCGCCGCGCTCGGCGACGGACTCCAGGCGGGCGGCGAGGTCCTCCTTGACCATGTGCAACGCCGGGGCGAGCACCACGTCGTACCCCGAAAGATCCGCGGACACCGGCACGACGTCCACGTCGGCTCCGAGATCCCACACTGCCCGGTGGTACGCCAGCACCACCTCCTGGTAGCGCACCAGCCGCGACGGACCGTCCGACAACTCCAGCGCCCACCAGCTGTCCCAGTCGAACAGCAGGGCGACCCGGGCCGGCGTACGCGCGCCCAAAGTCGCGTCGCCGAGCCGGGCGAACTCCGCGCCGAGCTGCGCGACCTCGGCGAACACGCGCGTGTCGGAGCGGCCGGCGTGCCCGATGACCGCGCCGTGGTACTTCTCGCACGCGCCCCGGTTGGCCCGCATCTGGAAGAACAGCACGGCGTCGGCCCCGTGCGCGACCGCCTGCCAGCTCCAGAGCCGCAGGACGCCGGGCGGTTTGAGCGGGTTGACGTCGCGGCTCGCGGTGACGCTCGGGGTCTGCTCCATCAGCCAGAACGGCTGCCCGTCCTTGAGCCCGCGCATCAGGTCGTGGGTCAGCGCCATCCGGGCGGCCGACTTGTCGTCCGGCGGGTAGTTGTCCCAGGACACGAAGTCCAGGTGCGCGGCCCAGCGGTGATAGTCGATCGGCCGGTACATGCCCATGAAGTTCGTCGTCACGGGAGTGTCCGGATCGGACTCCCAGATCGCGGCCTTCTCGTCGGTGAAGTTCGCCAGCATCGCGTCCGACATGAACCGCAGATAGTCCAGGGTGATCCCCTGGAACGCGGTGTGATCCGGGCCGCGCCAGTGCTCGGTCAGCGCCGACGGCGGCTCGATCTCGTCCCAGTCGGTGAAGGTGTGCGCCCAGAACGTCGTGCACCAGGCGTCGTTGAGGCGGTCCAGATCGCCGTACCGGGCGCGCAGCCAGTCGCGGAAACCGGCCGCACACAGGTCGCAGTAGCACGCGCCGCCGTACTCGTTGCCGACGTGCCAGGCCACGATCGCCTCGGTGCCGGCGTACCGGTGGGCGATCCGGCGCGCCAGTTCGGCCGACAGCCGCCGGAAGACCGGTGCGCTCGGGCACGAGTTGTGCCGCTGCCCGAACCGGTGCCGGCGGCCCTCGAAGTCGACCCGGGTCACCTCCGGATGCGCCTTGGCCAGCCAAGCCGGGTGCGCGCCGGTGCCCGTCGCCAGGCAGATCCGGCGGCCTTCCGCGACGGCCTTGCCGATCACCGCGTCCAGAGTGGAGAAGTCGTAGACGCCCTCGGCGGGCTGCGTGAGCGCCCAATCGAACACGCCGAGCGTCACCGTGTCGATGCCGGCCAGGTCGAACAGCCGGTAATCCTGCTCCCACACCTCCTTCGGCCACTGCTCCGGGTTGTAGTCGCCGCCGAACAGGATCTTCACTCCGTGAACTCCTCGCGGATGTCGTCGGTCATCGCGCGGCTCGCGCGCAGCAGGCCCAGCACGAACAGGCTCGCCGTCAGCGCCAGCGCCGCCTCGGCGAGGAAGACCGTGACGCCCAGGGCCAAGACCAGCAGGCTCACCTGCGCCAGCGTGCCGCGCCAGCTGGAGATCAAGTGGTACGCCGAGAGCCGGGCGACGTCGCGGACGCGGAAGGTGAACAGCGACGTGATCACGAGGGCGTTGACGCCCCACGCGACGGCGATCGCCGCCGCGGCCAGCAGCAGCCCGGCCCACCAGACGGGCACCCCGGCCGCCTCGCGATGCGTGACGATCACCCCGACGACGGTCAGCCAGGCGAGCAGCGGCGTCCACACCCGCAGCACACCACCGGCGTTGACCCGATACCCCCGCCAGTACGCCGCCGCCGGCCGCAGGTCGGTGATGTCCCCGCGCCGGTGGTGCAAGGCGTACAGGGCGGCCGCGACGGCCGGTCCGGCCGGGAGCGCGCAGAGCGCGGCCAACGGCAGGTTGCTCGCGTCCCGGTCCAGCAGCAGGAGCAGGACATATCCGGGAGCGACGCTGACGAGCAGGAGCCCCTCGACGACCAGCACGGTGTAGACGAACGCCGTGATCCGGGAAAGCGGGCCCGCCCCGAACTCCCGCCGGGCGCCGGCCGTCATCGGGCGTCACCGCCCAGCAGCCGGCCCTCGTCCCACCACTGTGGAGTCTCGTCCGTCACCGGGCTCAGCTCCACCAGGGTCACCTCGTTGGCGTCCAGCCGGAGATCCAGCTCGACCCGGCCGCCGACGACGGGGAGCCGGGCGTGGCGGCGTACGGGTTCGGCGGTCTCCCGGAGGATGTCGAGCTGCCGTGCGGTGGGCGAGGCCGGGCGGCCCAGCTCACCCCAGGCCGCCCAGGCGTTGCCCATGGTTTCGCTGACCGACGAGCGCAGCAGGAACGCCGCGCCCTCCGCTGCGGTCTGCGCCCTGGGGATGGACATGGGGATCGACAAGCTGATCCGGTGCCCGGCGATGCCGCCGACCGCGCCGGTGACGTCCACGGGCGCCCAGGCCAGCACGGCGATGCGGCCCGACGAGTCCCGCGTGACCAGGCAGTCGTCCTGCTGGCACAGGATCGCGCTGCCGAGTCGCCGCAGGAAGGCGTACACGTGGAAGGTGGGTTTCTTGATCTGCCGATGTGTGAGCAGTCCGAAGCCGCCGTGGAACAGCGCGGCCGGCACCCCCGCCTCCTCGAACATGTCGCTGAACGTCCAGTAGGAGTACGAGTCGGCGTGCTCGCCGCCCCGCGCGATCACCGGCGCGAGGTACGCGGCGTGGAAGGCGGTGTCGTGGATGGGGTTGTCGGGCCGGTAGGAGGAGTTGAACTCCGTGATGTGGACGGGAAGGCCTTCGAACGGCGTGCCGCGCAGCTGCTCGCGGGGCTTGCCGAACTGCTCCAGCAGCGTCTCCGCAGGCGCGAGCGTCTGGTACACGCCGAACGGGACGTGCTGAGACGGCCCCGAGCTGTACGCGTGCCGGCTGACGAAGTCCACCGGGACGTCCTTGGCGGCGCAGAAGTCGGCGAAGCGCACCATCCAGTCGTCCGCGCCGGGCGAGATGGCCGGCCCGCCCACCTGGAGTCCGGCGTCGATCTCCTTGATCGTGGTCGCGGTGACCTCGTAGAGGTGGTGGTACGCGGCCTCGTCGGCGTCGCGCCAGAAGTCTGTGAGGTTGGGCTCGTTCCACACTTCGATCGGCCAGGTGCGGACCTGGTCGAGCCCGTAGCGGTCGACGAGGTGGCCGATGGTGGCCCGGACCAGCTCGGCCCATTCGGCGTAGGAGCTGGGCGGGGTGACGTTGCCCTGCCACCAGAAGACCGTCTGCTCGCCGGAGGCCAGAGTGGACGGCATGAAGCCCAGCTCGACGAACGGGGCGATGCCCATGTCCAGGTACGCGTCCACCACCTGATCGACGTAGGTGAACACGTGCCGGACGTCGCGGCGGCCGGCCCATTCGTAGGGCCGGTGCACGCCGACGGCGTCCCCGAGCAGCCCGTGGCCGCGGATGTGCCGGAAGCCGATCTCGCGCTGGATCAGCGCCAGCGAGTCCTGGTAGTCCCGCCGCAGGGCGAGCGGGAACTCCCCGGTGCCGACACAGAATCGCCAGGCGTCACTCAGCGTGCCGATGGGCTGCTCGGGAACGTGGACCGTCATCGTCAGGGGTGCGCCTTCTTGAACCGGTCGTACGCCTTGTTCACCAGCTCGACGTACTGGTCGGAGTTCTTGCCCTTCAGCTCGGCCACGTACTTGTCCCAGTCGCCGAGTGGCCGCTGGTTGAGGATGAACTTGAGGGTCTGCTGGTTGACGTAGTCCTTGATGCCGGTCTCCCAGAGGGTGGCCTGCTCCCGCTCGTCGGCGCTGAACGGGTGCGGCGGCGGCACCGGCAGCGTGGCGCGGGCGTTCATCTCCTTCTGGAACTCCTTCTCCTCGTCGGAGTAGAAGGACTCCCGCAGCTCGGTGCTGCCCCCGTACGCGAAGACGCCGTTGTAGAAGCCGAAGTCGACCTGCAGATGCTTGGTGCCCGACGGGTTGAGCCCGACGACGTTGACGTCCGGCGTGAGCGTGCGCTTGCCGGAGCCGTCCTTGGTGAACGTGACGCCCTCGACGCCCCACTTGGCGAACTCCTCGCCGGCGTCGGAGTACCACAGCCAGTCGATGAACTGCATCATCGCGACGAAGTTCTTGCTCTCCAGCGCCTTCTTGGAGATCATGATGCCGTTCTCCAGGCGGGCGGTGCCGGGCTTGTTCGGGCCGTTCGGGCCGACCGGCCGCGGGATCTTGACCACCGTCGCGCCCGGGATCTTCGCGATGTCCTTGCGCAGCTCGTTGACCAGGGTCTGAGTGTTGCAGCTGATCACGAAGGACTTGCCGTTGGCGAACTTCTGCCGGGCCTGGTCGTCCTGCTGGGTGAAGCTCTCCGGGTCGAGCAGCTTCTCGGAGACCAGCGTGTTGAGGAAGGTCAGCATCTGCTTGTACTGATCCATCGCGCCGGTGAGCACGAACTTGCCGGAGTTCTTGTCCCACCAGGCGTTCTGGTAGTCCCAGCCCGCGCCGGTGCCGAACGCGTTGCTGAGCAGGGCGAGCAGGTTGTTGCCGCCCGGCTGCGGGGGCGTGGACCACCGGTCGGACATCGGATACTGATCCGGGTACGCCGTCTTCATCGCCTTCAGGACGGCGTGCAGGTCGTCCCAGGTCTTCGGGACCTGAAGGTTCAGCTTCGTGAGGATGTCGGTCCGGATCGCCAGCGAATAGTCGACGTAGACCGTCTCATGGACACCGGGCAGCAGGTAGAACTTGCCGTCCTGCTGGCGGTAGGTGTCGAGGTCGCTCTCCAGCTTCCACTTGGCGACCTTGTCCTTGAAGTTCGGCATGAGGTCGAGGTAGTCGCTGACCGGCAGGATCGCCCCACCGGCGATGAGCGCCTCCTCGTCCGGGTGGTACGTCTT
>JABFYB010000551.1 GCA_013361475.1 Hamadaea sp. | reverse complement strand
GCCGAGGTCAGCACGAGGAACTCCCAGCCCTGGGCGAAGCCGGCGGACGGGGCGCGCAGCGCGGTGGCGAGGATGCGTTCGACGACCTCGGGCGCGAGTGGGCGATCTTCGAACTGGCGGACCATGCGGCGGCGCCGGACGACGTCTGCGAATTCCATGATCGTGGATTCTCGCAGATCTATGTCGGCCCCGGGGACCCGTTGATCATGCCGTTAGGGAGTTGATCAGGATGGCCGGGACACGACACGCCGGTCGATCATGACCGAAAGTTCATGATCGGCGGGACAGGGAGCGGTGGGGACAGGGAGCGGCGGGGCAGGGGGCAGGGGAAGGGGTCAGCGGGGGAGGGGGAGCGCGTAGAAGCGTTGTCCGTGCACGTCGTCGCCGTACGCGGGGATCTCGGCAAATCCGAGGGCCTGGTAGAGCGCGATCGCCTCGGGGAGGGCTTCGTGTGTGCTCAGCCGGAGTTCGGTGAACCCGAGTGTCACGGCGTGCGATTCGAGGGCGGCCAGCAGGCGCCGGCCGACGCCGAGTCGCCGGGCGGAGGGGCTGACCCACATGTGCTTGATTTCGGCGATGTCTCGGGACAACGGGCGGATTCCCACGCAGCCGACCGGCGAGACCCCGTCCGACGCCACGAGGAAGAGTGCGAAGGCGGACGCGGGCAGCAGGTCGTCCGGCCCGTATCCCTCGGGGAATCGATGGGACAGCTCTTCGGCGTACGCGTGGAGGCAGGAGCGGGCGACGGCGGACCCGGCGGGGATCGGCTGGATCTGGATGGCCGCGATCCGCAGGAGGCGCTGGACCTCGTCCATCGCGTCGGCGAGGCGTTGGCGCTGGTCGGGGGTGAGCGGGTCGATGAGCGTGGTCACCGATTCGTCGGAGCGGGTGTCGAGATCCGACACTGCCGCGCGGCCGGCGTCGGTCAGGACGGCGACGCGGGCGCGGCCGTCGTCCGGGTGGCGGTCGAGTTTTACCAGGTCCTGGCGTTCCAGGGCGCGCAGGAGGCGGCTCAGATAGCCGGAGTCGAGGCCGAGCCGAATCCGGACGGAACGGATATCGGGGTCGCGGGACAGCTCGTAGAGCAGGCGGGCCTCGCCGAGCGATCGCTGGCCCAGGTAGTGGTCGGTCAGCACGCCTATCCGCTGCGTGTAGTACCGATTGAACTCCCGGATGCGACCGGTGACCTGCTCCATGCGAAAAGTATCTGACTAAAGTCAGGTATTCTCAAGGGCAACGCGGCGGGCGGAGTACGCGTCCATCGATTGTGCTGAAGCGAATCTTCACGGCGCTGGCCGTGCTCGCGGTCACGGCCGCGTGTTCCAACAGTGGTGAGCAGACGGAGACGCCCGGCCTCACCCCGCGCGGGACCGTCGTGACGACCGCGAAACCGACGCGGCAGGACCTGACGAACAAGGTCAGCCTCACCGGCAAGGTCACGGTGAACCCGGTGTTCGGGCTGGTCGCGCCGGTGACCGGGCAGGTCCGGTATGTGACGGTCTCGACGCCGTCGAGCACCCCGAGAAAGCCGACCAAGGTGGCCACTGTGGTGGCGAAGGGCAAGTCGCACACCGTGAACGTGCCGGCCGGCGCGATTTTCACCGGGCGGCTCGCGGACGATCGCTCCACGGTGCAGGCCGGGATGCCGATCGCGTCTGCCAAGCACGTCGGCTACGGCATCGTCGCCGACATCGACGGTGCCCAGGCCTACAAGATCTCCGGCGCGCTGTCGACGGTCCGCGCCCAGATCACCAACGGTCCCGGCCCGTTCACCTGCACGGTGCTCGGCACGATCGCCGCGCTGCCCGCCGGGGTCATCCCCGACCCGCCGGCCCAGCAGCCCGACCCGTCGGCGTCGCCGTCCGCACCCCCGGTGGTCAAGGAGCCGCAACAGAACACCACGCCGTCCGAACCGACCGGCATGCGCGTGGTCTGCATCGCGCCGACCTCGGTCAAACTCATCAACGGCGCCACCGCCACCATCGAGGTGGTCACCGAGAGCGCGACCAACGCGCTGGTCCTGCCGGTGGAGGCGGTCGCGGGTGGTCAGGGCAAAGGTCAAGTCGAAGTGGTACGCCCAGACGGCACCCACGAGACCCGGGAAGTGGTGCTGGGTCTCACGGACGGGAAGGTCATCCAGATCAAGTCGGGGCTGACCGAGGCCGACACCGTGATGGTCCCCGGACCGGACCTCCCGCCCGGGCAGACCACCGGTGATCAGGGCGGACCCGGTGCCGTGGTGACCAAGTGACCGCGCTGATCGAGCTCACCGGCATCACGAAGACGCTCAAGGGGCAGCAGGAACCGCGCACGATCCTGTCCGGTGTGGATCTGAGCGTCCACGCCGGTGAGAGCGTGGCGATCCTGGGCCGGTCCGGTTCCGGCAAGAGCACCCTGCTCAGCCTCATCGGCCTGTTCGACCGGCCGGACGGCGGGCAGTACCTGCTCAACGGCAGGGACATCACGCGGCTGCGGGAACGTAAGGCGGCCGCGTTGCGCAGCGCCGAGTTCGGCTTCGTGTTCCAGCGGTTCTTCCTGCTCAAGCACCTGACCGCGGCGCAGAACGTGGCGATGGCCCTCGTGAACGGGCAGGGCTGGCTACCGCGGCGGCACCGCAAGGCGAAGGTGATGGCGGCGCTGGAACAGGTCGGCATCGCCCACCTGGCCAAGCATCGGCCGGCCCGGTTGTCCGGCGGCGAGCAGCAGCGGGTCGCGGTCGCCCGGGCGTTGGTCCGGCAGCCGAAGGTCCTGCTCGCCGACGAGCCGACGGGCGCCCTCGACACCGAGACCGGCAACCTCGTGATCGACGTCCTGCACGCGACCACGGAGTTGGGCTGCGGTCTGGTGCTCGTGACGCACGACTGGGATCACGCCCGCCGGATGGGCCGCGTCGTACGCCTCACGGACGGCGTGCTGCATACGGAGGATGTGGGGGTCCTGGCGTGAGGCGGTTCTCCGGGCGGCTGCGGTCCGCCCTCATCATCGGCGTCCAGGGCATTCGCGCCCGCAAGACGCGTACGCTGCTGTCGATCGTCAGCCTGTTCCTGGGCGTGCTCGCCGTCGTGGTGGTGCAAGCGGGAGCCGAGACGGCGAACAAGGCGGCGCTGGCCAACATCGAACTGATGATGGGCAAGGACGGCACGGTCCAGATGTGGGTGCCGGACGACAAGCACTCCATCGCTCTGACCCTCGACACCTTGAAAGGGCGTACGGACGCCGTCGGGACTCTGGGCACCAGCGCCATCATCGGCGAACCCGGAGTCAACCCGATCAACCCCGGCGGCGGCCCGCTCAACCAGCCCATGGACTACGGCCCGATGGGCGGCGGCGGCCAGGTCTACTGCGACGCGCGCGGCTACTGCAAGGAACTCCCGCCGCAGCAACAAGCGGAGCAGCCGCCGACGGGCGCGGCGATCGAACTGGGGCTCACCGGTCTCACCGGCGACGTTCGGCCGTTCCGCCCGTACCAGCTCGTCTCGGGCCAGTGGCTCGACTTCACCGGTCCGCCGTCGCTGGCCCCGCGCATCGTCGTCAACCGGGCCGCCGCGGCCGGCTTCGCCAAGTATCAGATCCCGGCCGAGATGCGTCTCCGGGGCGCCATCGCGAACCCGACCCCACGGATCGTCGGGGTCGTCGACGACGGCCAGGACCGGCCGCTGGCGTACGTGCGGGCGGACGAGCTGACCAACTGGGTCCCGACGTCGACCCCGGGTCTGTACGGCGGCATGGAGGTTCTGCGTACGCAGGACGCGTACGACGTCGAGCAGATCCTCAAGCGGCGGCTGCTGGCCGACGGGCTGACCAGTGACCAGTTCAGCTCGATGCTGATCCAGTCCAAGAAGGAGATCGAGGGTCAGCTGAAGATGTTCCGGCTGATCTTCCTGGGCATCGCCGGGCTGGTCCTGCTCATCGGCGTCGCGGGCATCCTCAACGTCGGTCTCGCGACCGTCGGCGAACGCGTCGAGGAGTTCGCGCTCCGCCGCGCGGTGGGTACGCCCAGATCCCTGCTGGCCGGCATCGTGCTCGCCGAGACGCTGCTGACCGGCCTGTTCACGGCGACCGCAGCGATCGGCGTCGCCTCGGTCTGCCTGAAGATCGTCGGCCGTATCCTCGGCGGCCGGGAACCCATCCTGGCCCACATGGAGTTCCCGTGGCAGGCGGGGCTGGCCGGCATCGTCGCCGGGCTGGTGGCCGGGCTGCTCGGCGGGCTGATCCCCGCGATCCGGGCCGCTCGCATCCCCATCGCGACCGTCATGCGCGCCTAACCTTTACCGCCGGATCAGGGTTGTGGCTCCTTCCGAAGCCTTCGGAAGCAGCCACAACCCTGATCCGCATGAATTCCGACCGTGGTGTCGGGAATCTGCCTTGAGCAGCGGCTTTCGGGGCGACGGGCACTGTGACCGTGCCTCTACCATCGGGATTCTCTGAGGAGAAAGGACAGTGGTGACAGACCTCGCACCGGT
>JABFYB010000389.1 GCA_013361475.1 Hamadaea sp. | reverse complement strand
GACCTGGACATGGCCTCCGCGATCTGCCCGAACTGCAAGATCCTGCTCGTCGAGGCGAAGACCAACTCGTTCGCCAACCTCGGCACCGCGGTGAACTACGCCGCCACGCACGCGACCGTCGTCAGCAACAGCTGGGGCGGTGGCGACGCGGCCGACTCGACGTACGGGTCGTACTTCAACCACCCGGGCGTTCCGATCACGGCCAGCCGGTGACAACGGCTACGGCGCGTCCTACCCGGCCACGTCGCAGTACGTCACCGCGGTCGGCGGCACCCACCTCGTCATGAGCGGCGGCGTACGCAGCTCGGAGACGGTGTGGAGCGGCGCCGGCTCGGGCTGCTCGGCGTACAACACCGCGTTGTCGGCGCAGTCCACCTTCAACACCGGGTGCGCCAAGCGGGCCGAGGCCGACGTCTCGGCGGTCGCCGACCCGAACACCGGCGTCTCGGTCATGTACAACGGCTCCTGGTACATCTTCGGCGGCACCAGCGTCTCCGCCCCGATCATCGCCAGCGTCTACGCCCTGGCCGGCAACGGCACGAGCACGACGCCGAACTACCCGTACCAGCACGCGGGCAGCGCGAACTTCTTCGACGTCACCTCCGGCAGCAACGGCAGCTGCCCGACGTCGCAGTGGTGCAACGCCCGGGCCGGCTGGGACGGCCCGACCGGCGTCGGCACGCCGAACGGTGTCGGCGGCTTCTAAGTCCTCACTCCTCCCCAGGCGGCGTCGCGCTACCGCGCGGCGCCGCCTCCCTGTTGCCGCCGTCTGCCCTGGCGCCGGTTCCCTGCAGATCACGGCTATGCAGGCCACAACCGCCCGCGGAGGCATGCGTAACCGTGATCTGCAGCCGAAGCGAGCGGCCGGACCGCCGTTAGGAAGCGGCGCGGACGTAGCGGGTGAACAGCAGCTCGCCGTCGGTCAGCAGGTGCGCCAGTTCCATCCGCTGCGGCACGGACGGCGGGCCGGCGGTGATGCGCGTGCCTCCGGGTCCGGCGAGGATCGGGCTGACCGTGAGGCACAGCTCGTCGATCGCACCGGCCGCCTCCAACGCTCCGACCAGTGACGGTCCGCCTTCGCAGAGCACCCGGGTCAGGCCGCGTTCGGTGAGCCCGGCGAGCATGGTCGGTACGTGGACTTCCGTGTCGCCGGCGATGATCACGTCGCGGAACCGGTCCCGGCCGGGTGCGGCGGCGACCGTCACGATGATCGCTTCGGCGAACGTGTCCGGGTCGAGGTCGAGCCGCCGGGTCACGATCGCCATCCGTGGCTGGACGAGGTCGTATCCCTCGGTACGCACCGTGCCGGCGCCGACGAGCACGACGTCGGCCGCCTTGCGCAGTACGCCCATCAGCGCCTGATCGTTGGGGTTGCCCAGCCCGCCCGAGCGACCCTCGAGGACGGCCGACCCGTCGGCGGAGGCGATGAAGTTCACCCGTACGCCGGGCGGCTGTGCGTACAGAGAGGAGAGATCAGCAGGACCGCCAGCAGGGAAGAGTTGTTCCACCCCAGCAGGTTCTCACGAAAGTGAACTCGTTCGGGCGATCTCCAGGCGATGATCATGTATCGACATCTGTCACATTGGTTCCTTACCATAGTGAACATGGCACGCACGAGAACCGTCGCCGGCGCCGGAACGATCGGCACCGCTCTGCTCGTCCTGCTTTTCGGTAGCCAGCCGATCGTGGAATGGGTGAACAAACACACCCAGCCCGACGAGGCCTTCGGTTGGTTCATGCGGGTCCTGACCTGGCCACGATGGGCATTCGGCCCGGTCGACGGATCCGCCGGATCGATGCGGCGGCTGCTCGCGGACGATCTGCGAGCACTGCTCCTCATCCTGTTCGTCGCGGTCATCCTCGCGGTCGGTGCGAAAACGGCCAGTGGGATCTCCGCCTTCATCCTGGGCTGGGCGGCCGTGATCTTCGCCGCCGCGCTCGCCGCGTTCATCACCGCGTTCATCCTGGCCGATCCATCGCTGCTCAGCGCCTTGCAGCTGGCCGCGGCCGGGTCGGCGTACGGGCTGTTCGCGGGCTGGATCGTCGGGGCGATCACCGTCACCGGCAAAGCCGCCGGATAATGACGGGGTGGCTCATGATCATGCCGACATCGACCTCCGGGAGCTGACCGAGACCGACGCCGAGGCTGCCTGGCGACTGGGCAGCCTCGCCTTCGGCTATCACGACCGGCCCATGCCGACCGAGTTCGGCGACCAACCCGGCCGGATCACCTGGGGCGCGTTCGACCGCTCCGGCCGGCTGCTCGCCAAGGCTGTCGACCGCGACCAGGGACAATGGTTCGGCGGCCGGGTCGTGCCGACCTCCGGCGTCGCCGGGGTCGCCGTCGCCGCCGAGGCGCGCCGCACCGGACTGAGCCGGGCGGTCCTCACCCGTTTGCTGGCCGGCGCCCGTGATCGCGGCGCGGCGATCAGCACCCTCTATCCGACGACACCGTTCCCCTACCGGCGGGTGGGCTGGGAGGAAGTCGGCGCGCTCACCTCATATTCGCTGCCCACGGCGTCCCTGGCGACGGTGCGCGATGCCGGGCTCGCCTTGCGGCCCGCGACCGTCGACGATGTCCCCGGCATTTACGCGGCCTACAACAGGCTCGCCCGCACGGGCACCGGTCTGATGGACCGCTTCGGCCCGCTGTTCACGACCACACCCGAGGAGCTGGTCCAGGCGTTCGATGGGCTCACGGTCGCGGTGGGTCCGTCTGGTTCGATCGACGGGTACGCGAGTTGGGAGCGTGGTTCGGGCTACGACGAGAGTGGCCGGATCACCGCGTACGACGTGATCGCCACGACCGCGGAGGCCACCGGCGCCCTGCTGGCGATGTTCGGCGGGTGGGCCAGTGTCGCGCCGACGACGGTTCTGCGGCTGGCGTACCCGGATCCTTTGTGGTTCTTCCTCGCGAGCCCGCAGGCCAAGGTCGTCAAGCGTCAGCCGTGGATGTTGCGGGTGGTCGACGCGGCGCGCGCGGTGGAGACGCGCGGCTGGCCGGAGTTCGTGAGCGGCAGCGCGGACCTGGAGCTGGTCGACGAGCAGTGCCCGTGGAACGCCGGGCGGTTCCGGCTGGTCCTGGACGGTGGTGCGGCGCGGCTGGAGCCGGGCGGCACCGGGGCTGTTCACGTCGGGCCGCGTGCGCTCGGCGTGTGGTACGCGGGGGCCGCCGCACCCGACGCGCTGCGCCGGGCCGGCCTGCTGACCGGCGGCGACGACCGGACGGACGCGTTCCTGCAGGCGGCCACGGCCGGGCCGGCCCCGACCCTGCTCGACTACTTCTGACCGCGCTTGTGTATAGTGAGCGGCGTCGGCGCGAGCCGGCAGGCGGACGTAGCGCAGTTGGTAGCGCATCACCTTGCCAAGGTGAGGGTCGCGAGTTCGAGTCTCGTCGTCCGCTCTCTTCGTCCCCTGCAAGCCCACCCCCCGGGGTGGGCTTCTGCACTTTCCGCGCTGGTAACGTCGCGGGGTGTGACGATCTTTCTGCCGGAGCTCATTGAACCCCGCCGGGTCATCGCCGGGCGTACCTTCGACTTCGACCGGCAGGTCGCCGTCATGGCGGTAGTGAACCGGACCCCGGATTCGTTCTACGACAAGGGTGCGACGTTCGCTCTGGAGCGCGCGGTGGAGGCCGTCGACAAGGCCGTCGCCGAGGGCGCCGACTGGGTCGACATCGGCGGGGTGAAGTTCTCCCCCGACGGTCCCGAGGTCACCGCGGCCGAGGAAGCCGAGCGGGTGCTGCCGGTCGTGCTCGCCGCCGCCCGTACGCACCCCAGCACGGTCATCTCCGTCGACACGTTCCGGGTGGAGGTCGCCGCCGCCGCCCTGGCCGCCGGGGCGCACGTCGTCAACGACACGACCGGACTGCACGACCCGGCGCTGGCCGATCTGGTCGCGGCCAACCCGCAGGCACAGCTGATCATCACGCACAGCCTCGCCCAGCCGCGTACGCACTTTCCCCGGCCCTCGTATGCCGACGTCGCCCGAGACATCGCGGCCTTTCTGACCGACCGGGTCAGCGTGGCGCTGTCCCGGGGCGTACGCCCGGAGCAGATCATCATCGACCCCGGACACGACCTGAACAAGAACACCCGGCACACACTGGAACTGACCCGGCGGCTCGACGAGATCGCCGCGGTCGGCTACCCGATGCTGGCGGCAGTGTCCAACAAGGACTTCGTCGGCGAGACGCTGGACCGGCCCCAAGGCGCCCGGCTCGAAGGGTCGCTGGCCGCCGAAGTCGTCAGCATCCTGCTCGGCGCCCGCATCGTGCGTATGCACAACGTCCGCGCCGCCGTGGACGCCGCGAGGATGACCGAGGCGATCCTGGGCTGGCGCGAACCCGCGTACCTGAAACACAACGTCTAACCCACCCCCTCCCCCTCGGCCCCTCCCCCCTTCGGCCCGTTGTCCCGCTTCGGACCCGCTTTTGGGGCGCTGGATCAGGGTTCTCGGTCGAATCTTGA
>JABFYB010000241.1 GCA_013361475.1 Hamadaea sp. | reverse complement strand
CAAGCCGGTCGTCGGCTACATCGCCGGCTTCACCGCGCCGCCCGGCAAGACCATGGGTCACGCCGGCGCGATCATCTCCGGCTCGTCGGGCACCGCCGAGGCGAAGAAGGAGGCCCTCGAGGCCGCGGGGGTCAAGGTCGGCAAGACCCCCTCGGAGACGGCCCGCCTGATGCGCGAGATCATGGGCCGCTAGTTCCTCTGGTACGCGTAAAGGAGCCCCCGGCGCCGTCATCCGGTGCCGGGGGCTCCTGCCGTTCGGCTAGTAATTCGTGTTGTTGCTGCTGAAGACGCCCGCGCAGAGGGCGACGATGCCGCCGATCACGTAAACCGCGGTGATGGCGATGCCCAGCCAGAAGGCGACCTTGCCCAGCGTGGCGTCGCTGTTGGTCTTCTTGGCCTCGTTCATCGAGAGCCAGCCGAACAGGATGCCCAGCGGAGCACAGCAGACCAGGCCGAGAACGATGCCCAGGATGCCGAAGAGCATCGTGTTGTTCTTCGCTCCCGGGGTCACCGGAGTGACGGGCGCCTGGTAGGGCGGCGGATACTGGCCGCCCGGCGGCTGCCCGTACGGAGAACCTCCGGGCGGTGGCGCGCCGGGTGGCTGGTAGGTCGAACTCTCGTAGACCGATCCACCACCGGTGGTCGGAGCCTGGTAGCCCGCGCCGGCGTTGGGGTCGTATCCGCTGCCGGTGCTGGGCGGTTCGTAGCCGCCGGCCGCCCCGGAGGACGGAGTGGCGCCCGTGTCGCCGCCGGTGCCGGAGGAGCCGCTCGGGGGCTCGTAGGGCGAGGGCGTCGGGTTCTGGTCCGTCATGCCTGCCTACCTCCTCGCCAGATAGACGATCCAGTAGATGATCGCGGCCACGGTGACCAGGACGCCGATGACCATGGCGGCGGTGCCGAGGCCGGTGGACTTGCCGAACTTGCGGGCCTGATCGCGGGAGAGCTTGCCGAGGATGACGCCGATGATCCCGCCCGCCACGCCGCCGCAGCAGATGCTGACGATGATGCCCAGGACCCCGAAGAGGGTCGAGTTGTCCCGTCCGGCCGGTTGCACCGGCATCGGCGGAGGGACGGGCTGCGGCGCGTTGTACGGTCCGGTCACAGGGCTCTCCTCGTTGCGATCAGTAATCGACCTTGAGCAGAGCGTAAAGCCGACACAGCGGACGCGTGCGTACTTTGTGGTTATCGAGTTGCTCTTGTGGTTAGGTTGGCGCTGATGGCAGGCACCCCGGACGAAGAGACACTGGCGGCGGCGGAGGCGAAACACCTGTCGCTCCGCGAGACCGTCGCGTTCGATTTGCACGAGCCGGCCGGGCCGTCCGACACCGACGAGACACGGGTTCCGCGGCAGACCGCGCGCGGGCGAGCGCCCGCGATGGCGACCACGCGACGCGTACGCCCGTTGCCGTGGCCCCGGGCGATCGCGGCGACCGTGGTGAACGCCCTGCTCGCGGCGTTGACGGCGGTGCTGCCCGTAACGCTGCTGACCGCAGGCGCGCTGCTGGCCGCGGATCAGCCCGTGAGCACGTCGGCGAGCGTACGGGTGGGGCTGGCGGGCTGGCTGCTCAGTCTCGGGGTGCCACTGCGGA
Organism: Hamadaea sp.; assembly: GCA_013361475.1. GTDB lineage: Bacteria > Actinomycetota > Actinomycetes > Mycobacteriales > Micromonosporaceae > Hamadaea. The sequence goes on along the minus strand of JABFYB010000241.1, from coordinate 16,369 downwards.
CCGATCTCGGGACGCTGACCCTCGCCCCGTTGGCGTTGGGCGCGCTGGCGTGCTGGCGGCTGTTCCGGGCAGGGGTGCACACGACTCGGGCGCTCGGCGCGCGCGGCAGCCGGGATCTGCGCCGGGTCGGCCAGATCGGGCTGCTCCTCGGCACGGCGTACGCCCTCCTCACCGGACTGTCGGGCTGGTTCGTCGACGCCGGGGCGATCGGGGTCGCTCCCCCACGCGCGGCGCTGCACGGCCTGGTCAGTGGGGTGATCTTCGCCGGACTCGGCGCGCTGCGGGCCACCGGAGCCATCGCGGTCGTGGCGCGACGCGTACCCAAGGTGATTCGAGACGCGACGCGGACCGGCGGCGTGGCCGCCCTGCTGGTGATCGGCGCGGGCGCGGGAGTGACCGGGGTGGCGGTGGCGCTCCACGGCGGCGACGCGAACGCGATCCTCGCGGGCTATCGGACGGACGTGGCCGGACAGGCCGGCGTGACGCTGGTGAGCCTGGCGCTGGCCCCGAACATGGCGGTGTGGGCCGCCGCCTACCTGCTCGGCCCCGGCTTCGCCTTCGGGCCGGCCGGCGTGGTGCGGGCCTCCTTCGTCGGCCTGGACGACGTACGCCTCCCGGCGCTGCCGGCGTTCGCGGCGATGCCGGAGAACGCCCTCGGCGGCCTGGCGAACGTGGTCCTGGGCCTGCCGTTGCTGGCCGGCATCGCAGCGGGCTGGCTGCTGACGCGACGACGGCTGCGCCCACGCGACGGAGTCATCCCAGAAGTACGCTGGGGCCACCTGCTGACCGGCTCGATCCTCGCCGGCCCGGTGGCCGGGCTGGTGCTGGGGCTGGCCGCGGCCATCGCGAGCGGGCGACTGACCACCGCGGTCGGCCAGGTCGGACCGGCACCACTCAGCGTGGCCTTGATGGGCGCCGGAGTGACCGCCCTGGGCTGCCTCATCGGCGCGCTCGGGACGCGGCCGCTCTACGAAGCCCGGCGACGCACTACGGCCGAATAGAAACAGCGGGCGACCGGAGGGCCGCCCGCTGTTTCGATTGTCAGCGATTCGCCTGGATGACGATGCCGGCGATGATGTTCAGCGCGGCGACCACGTAGGCCACGATCGCGAGGGTGGCCGGCTTGCCGTTCTTGTTCGCCTGCAGGTGCGACAGCACACCGAAGATGACGCCGATCGGCGCGCAGCAGAGGGCGAAGACGATGCCGAGCACACCGAAGAGGGTGGTGTTGTCCTTACCGGCCGGAGCAGCCGGCTGAGGGACGACGGGCTGGGTCATAAGGGGTTCTCCTTAGCTTGTCAGCCCCATCAATGGGGCACGCGGGATTGTAATCATGTCTTGCAACGGTTGGGACCCCTGTTTCACGAGTGAATCTGTGGGGCTGCTGGGAAAACGCCGCACGGCGGCCGGAGATTGGACGAATCTCCGGACCGCCGCGGGCCACTCGCTCAGTAGTTGTCGACGACCTGGTCGTGCAGATCGTCATTCCAATGGGTGGTGAAATTGCACAGCGCGCCGAGGAGCGCGATGACGCCGAGCACGATGCCGACCCAGCCGAGCCACTTCATGCTCGCGCGATGCTGCTTCACCCGCTGGAGATGCAGGATGCCCAGGATCACCGCGGGAATGCCGCCGAAGAACGGGGCGCCGTCGAGGAACCAGCAGCAACAGCAGCCGGTGCCGATGATGCCGAAGACGAGGGCGAGCCAGCCCAGGATGTTGTTCGGGCCGCCCATCCGGTTCATCATCGAGTTCGGGTCGCCGGGCGGCGGCGTAGCCGGCGGCGCGTACGTCGGCTGGCCCGGCGCTGCGTAACCGCCCTGCGGCGCGCCGTACCCACCTTGCGGCACGGTCGGCGGAGTCGTGGCGGTCGGCGGCAACGGCGGAGGCGGCGGGATGTCGGGCGTGGCCGACTGCCCCACCGGATCCGGTGCGGCGACCGGTTCGGGCGCGGCGGGCGGCACGGCCCAGGCACCCTGGTGGCCGGTTCCGGCCGTCGGCGTGTCGGGCGTGTCGGGCGTACCGGCGACGCGCTCCGGCTCCGGTGTGTCCGGTGAGGTCACGGCAACCTCCTCCTGGCGGTCTTAGCTAACTTTGTGGCGTTTTGCCCAACATAGGGCAATTCATCGGGCTGGGTCCGCGAAATCGCTGATACCGGGCCGGATAGGGTTTGCCGGTGACCACTCGCAGCCCCCGCAAACTCGTGGTGCTGATCTCCGGCTCGGGCTCCAACCTCCAGGCGCTCCTCGACGCGTGCGCCGATCCGGCGTACGGGGCTCAGGTCGTGGCCGTCGGCGCGGACCGGGACGGCATCGCCGGGCTCGACCGGGCCGTCGCGGCCGGCGTACCGGTCTTCGTGCACAAGGTCGCCGACTATCCTGACCGGGTCGCCTGGGACGTGGCGCTCACTCAATCGGTCCGGGCGTACGAGCCGGACCTGGTGATCAGCGCCGGTTTCCTGAAGCTCGTCGGCAAGGCGTTCCTCGCGGACTTCGGCGGCCGTTACATCAACACGCACAACGCGCTGCTGCCGTCGTTCCCGGGCATCCACGGCCCGCGCGACGCCCTGGCCTACGGCGTGAAGGTCTCCGGAGCCACGTTGTTCATGGTGGACGACGGGGTCGACACCGGGCAGATCATCGCGCAGGTGGCGGTGCCCGTCCTGGACGACGACACCGAGGACACGCTGACCGAGCGCATCAAGACAGCCGAGCGGGCGCAGCTCGTGGAGTACGTCGGGCGTATGGCCCGCAACGGTTGGACCATCTCTGGACGAAAGGTGACAGTCGGGTGACCATCGAGGCCGCCGCCGAGCGTAAGCCGATCAAGCGGGCGCTGATCAGCGTCACGGACAAGTCGGGGCTGGAAGGCCTCGTGAAGGCGCTGCGCCAGGCGGGCGTGGAGATCTTCGCGACCGGCTCCACCGCGACCTTCCTGGAGACCGTGGGACCGCCGGTGAACCGGGTCGAAGACCTCACCGGCTTCGGCGAGGCGCTGGGCGGCCGGGTGAAGACCCTGCACCCGAACGTCCACGCCGGACTGCTGGCCGACATGACCAATCCCGAGCACGTCGCCGAGCTGGAGAAGCTGGGTATCGAGCCGTTCGACCTGCTGATCTCGAACCTCTACCCGTTCCAGAAGACGGTGGCCTCCGGCGCGTCGCTGGAGGAGTGCGTCGAGAACATCGACATCGGCGGGCCGGCGATGGTCCGGGCGGCCGCGAAGAATCACAACAGCGTCGCCGTCGTGGTCGCGCCGCAGGACTACACCGTCATCCACGCCGCTCTGAAGCTGGGCGGCTTCACCCTCACCGAGCGGCGGGCCATGGCCGCCCGGGCGTTCGCCGAGATCGCCGACTACGACCTGGCCATCGCCCAGTGGACCGGGGCGAACCTGGTCGAGCTGGAGCCGACGGCGCCCGGCGCCAACAGCTGGCCCGAGTTCGGCGGCATCGCCGGCTGGCGGGTGGCGAACCTCCGGTACGGCGAGAACCCGCACCAGGCGGCCGCCCTCTACATCGACCCGTGGGGCGCCGCCGGCCTCGCCCGCGCGCAGCAGCTCGGTGGCAAGGAGATGTCCTACAACAACTATGTGGACGCCGACGCCGCCTGGTCCGCCTGCAACACCTACGAGGGCGTGGCCTGCGTCGCCATCGTCAAGCACAACAACCCGTGCGGCATCGCCATCTCGCTGGAGTCGGTCGCCGACGCGCACCGCAAGGCCCACGCGTGCGACCCGGTGTCGGCGTACGGCGGGGTCATCGCGGCCAACACCGTCGTGACCGAGGAGATGGCCCGCCAGCTGGAGGGCGTGTTCACCGAGGTCATCGTGGCCCCCGGCTACACCGACGACGCGCTCGCCGTGCTCACCGCCAAGAAGAATCTGCGTACGCTCGTCGCCCCGGCCTGGCAGCCGCAGGGGGTGGAGCTGAAGCAGATCTCCGGCGGTTTCCTGGCCCAGTCACGCGACCTGCTCCAGGCCGATGGGGACTACGTGGACAACTGGCGGCTGGTCGCCGGTGAGCCCGCGACCGCGGAGCAGCTCGACGATCTCGAGTTCGCCTGGGGCGCCTGCAAGTTCGCCAAGAGCAACGCCATCCTCATCGCCAAGAACGGTGCCGCGGTCGGCATCGGCATGGGCCAGGTCAACCGGGTGGACTCCGCCCGGCTGGCCGTCTCCCGGGCCAACACGCTGGGCGAGGAGGGCGTCGAGCGTACGCGGGGCGCGGTCGCCGCGTCGGACGCGTACTTCCCGTTCCCCGACGGGCTCGAGATCCTGATCGAGGCCGGGGTGACCGCCGTCGTCCAGCCCGGTGGATCGATCCGGGACGAGCAGGTCATCGAGGCGGCGCAGAAGGCCGGCATCACGATGTACTTCACCGGCAGTCGGCACTTCTGGCACTGAGACTGCGTCTCGGTGCCAGAAGCAGCGGCTCAGCTGGCATGAGCGCCCGAACGCCCGCTCCCAGATCGGGGGCGGGCGTTCGGCGTACACCTTGGTGTTAAGCGACCACGTGCCGCAGCTCGGCGAAGTGGCAGGCGGACGGGTGCGGGTCCGCGGCCGGGCGGAGGACCAGCAGCGGCTCCTCCCGGGCGCACTTCTCCTGCGCCTTCCAGCAGCGCGTGCGGAACCGGCAGCCGGACGGCGGGTTGGCCGGTGACGGCACGTCACCCTCCAGGCGGATGATCTCGCGGTGGGCGCGGGCCTCGGGGTCGGGCACCGGCACCGCGGAGAGCAGGGCCTGGGTGTACGGGTGGGTGGGCCGCGCGTAGATCTCGTCCTCGGTCCCCAGCTCGACGATCTTGCCGAGGTACATCACGCCGACCCGGTCGGAGATGTGGCGGACCACGGACAGGTCGTGGGCGATGAAGATGTAGGAGAGGCCGAACTCGTCCTGCAGCTTCTCCAGCAGGTTGATGACCTGGGCCTGGATCGACACGTCGAGGGCCGAGACGGGCTCGTCGCAGACGATGACCTCGGGCCGCAGGGCGAGCGCCCGGGCGATGCCGATGCGCTGGCGCTGACCGCCGGAGAACTGGTGCGGGTAGCGGTTGATGTGCTCGGGGTTCAGCCCGACCAGGTCCAGCAGCTCCTGTACGCGCCGCTGACGGTCGCCCTTCGGCGCCGCCTCCGGGTGGATCTCGTACGGCTCACCGATGATGTCGCCGACGGTCATCCGCGGGTTCAGCGAGGTGTACGGGTCCTGCATGACCATCTGCACGTTGCGGCGCAGCCGGCGCAGCTCCGAGCCGCCCATCTTGTAGATGTCGCGGCCGTTGAGCTTGGCCCGGCCGGCGGTCGGCGCCTCCAGCCGCATGAGCAGCTTGGCCAGCGTCGACTTGCCACAGCCGGACTCGCCGACGATGCCCAGCGTCTCCCCGCGCTTGAGCTCGAAGGAGACCCCGTCGACCGCCTTGACCTCGCCGACCTTCTTCTTGAACAGGATGCCCTGCCGGATCGGGAAGTGCTTGACCAGGTTCTCGACCTGGAGGATGGTCTCAGATTCGGCCATCGAGCAGCTCCTTCGCGAAGTGGCAGGCGCTGGTCCGACCTCCACCGAGGTCGAGCAGCGGCGGCCTGGTCGTCACGCAGATGTCCTGCGCGTACTGGCAGCGCGGGTGGAAGGCGCAGCCGGTCGGCGGGCGCATGAGGTTCGGCGGCAGGCCCTTGATGGTGGCCAGCTCCGTGCCCTTGGCGTCCAGCCGGGGGATCGAGTCCAGCAGACCCTTGGTGTAGGGGTGCGCCGGGTTCTTGTAGAGCGCGTGGACGTCCGCGTGCTCGACGATGCGGCCGGCGTACATGACCGCGATCCGGTCCGCCACGTCGGCGACGACCCCCAGGTCGTGGGTGATCAGGATCATCGCCATGTTGAGGTCGCGCCGGAGCTCGGCCAGCAGGTCCATGATCTGGGCCTGCACGGTCACGTCCAGCGCGGTCGTCGGCTCGTCGGCGATGAGGACCTTCGGGTCCATGGCCAGCGACATCGCGATCATCACGCGCTGACGCATACCGCCGGAGAACTGGTGGGGGTAGTCCTTCACCCGAGCCTTGGCCGCCGGGATCTTCACCTGGTCCATCAGCTCGACGGCGCGGGTCATCGCGTCCGCCTTGGACATCCCCTTGCGCTTGCGCAGGGTCTCCGAGATCTGGTTGCCCACCGTGAAGACGGGGTTGAGCGACGACAGGGCGTCCTGGAAGACCATCGAGATCTCCTCGCCCCGGACCTTGCGGCGCTCCTCCTTCGACATCGTCAACAGGTCACGGCCGCGGTAGAGGATGCGCCCCTTGGTGATCTTGCCGGGCGGCATGTCGAGGATGCCCATGATGGCCTGGGCGGTCACCGACTTGCCCGAGCCGGACTCGCCGAGCACGGCCAGCGTCTCACCCGGGTTCAGGTGATACGAGACGCCGTTGATGACCTTGGAGACCCCGTCGCGAGTGTGGAACTCGATGAACAGGTTGTCCACTTCCAGCAGGTGCTCACTCATTCCCGTCACCGCATCTTCGGGTCGAAGGCTTCGCGGATGGCGTCGCCCAGCATGATGAAGGCCAGCACGGTCAGGGCCAGGAACACCGACGGCACGATCAGCGGCGTGGCGTCCTCGCGCATGTGCACGCGAGCGTCCGAGATGTCCAGGCCCCACGAGATGCTGGGCGGCTGCAGCCCGACGCCCAGGAAGGACAAGGTCGCTTCCGCGGCGATGAAGGATCCCAGCGCGATGGTGATGATCACGAGGAACGGCGCGAGCACGTTGGGCATGATGTGCCGCCACATGATCCGGCCGTTGTTCGCGCCCAGCATGCGCGCGGCCGCGACGTAGTCCTGTTGCTTGGCGCTGATCACCGAGGAGCGGACGACTCGCGCCGCGGTGGTCCAGCCGAACACACCGAGGATGCCGATCAAGGCGAGGAGCCGCAGCGGCTGATTGTCGCTCGGAACGTTCTTCAGGAGCACGACGGCGCCGAGGATCAGCGGAATCGCCAGCGCGATGTCGACGATCCGGGACACGATCGCGTCGACCCAGCCGCCGAAGAACCCGGCGACCATGCCGATGACCATCGCCAGCAAACCGGCCAGCAGCGCTGCGCCCGCCCCGATGAGCAGCGAGTTGCGGGCGCCGTAGACGGCGTGCGCCCAGACGTCGCAGCCCTGGAAGTTGTAGCCGAAGATCGCACCACCGGACGGGCCGGCCATCTGCCTGGACAGTGTGCAGTCGTTCGGGTTGGCACTGGTGAAAAGCGACGGCCAGCAAGCCATGACGATCGCGACGAGGGCGATCAGCGACGCGATCCAGAAGAGCGGATTACGGCGCAGTTCACGCCAGGCGTCGGCGGCGGCGCTGCGTACCTTGGTGATCTCCGGGGTCTCCGGGGAACCGACGGGGAAGAGCGAGCCTCGGGTGGAGGTGCTCAGCTCACTGCCGGTCTCGGTCTCAAAGTCACTCATAGCGAATCCTCGGGTCCAGCACCGCGTACAGCACGTCGACGATCAAGTTGGCCAGGATGTAGATGACCACCAGCATGCTGACGAAGGTGATGACGGTCGGCCCGTCGTCCAGCTGGATGGCCCGGTAGAGCTTGCCGCCGATACCCGGGATGTTGAAGACGCCCTCGGTCACGATCGCGCCGCCCATCAGGTTGCCGAGCTCGACGCCGAGGAAGGTGATGATCGGGATCAGCGAGTTCCGCAGCACGTGTACGCCCACCACCCGGAAGCGGGTGAGGCCCTTGGACGTGGCGGTACGCACATAGTCGGCGCGGAGGTTGTCGAAGAAGGACGCGCGGGTCAGCCGCATGGCCGTCGCGAGCGACAACGCGCCGAGGACGAGGCCCGGCAAGATCAGGGAGGTGAACGGCTTGTCCGGCGTATAGATAACGGGGAATATCTTCCACTGGATGCCGAAGAGGAACTGAGCGAGTGGCGCCAGCACGATGCTCGGAATACCGATGACCACCAGCGTCAGGATCAGGGTCGAAGTGTCGAAGACGCCACCCCGGCGAAGGGCGGCGACGATGCCGGCGCTGACGCCGACGACGACCGTGAAGACGATCGCGATCAGGGCGATCTTGCCCGTCAACTGCAGCGCCCGCCCGACCTGGTCGAAGATGTCCTGCCGGTTCGAGGTCTGCAGATTTCCGGTGAAGAAGTCCCGCAGGAAGTACAGGTACCGCGTGAAGAACCCCTCGTTGAGGTGGAACTGCTCCGTCAGCGCGGCGCGCTGTTGCGCGGATACCGGCTTTTCACCGGCCAACGCCTGGATGGGATCACCACCGCCGGCGAACATCAGGCTGTACACGATGAACGTGGCGCCGAAGAAAGTGAGCACGCCTTGGAGCAGACGGCGCACGATGTAGCGGAACATGAGTCAAGTCTCTCCGGGTGTGGGAGGTTTCGGGGCGAATCCCCCAAATAGGGATCGCCCCCGCACGGGCCCGGAAAGATCTTGAGGCCCGGCTCACTGGGAGGTGGCGCCGCCCCCCTCCTTAGCGGAGAGTGACGACGCCACCTCGATCAAGACTGGGCTGGGATCAGCCGGTGTGCTCGATCTTCAGCAGGTCGACCCGGTTGAACAGGTCGATCTCGACGTTCTGCACCTTGGTCGAGATGCCGTAGTTGTTCTGGCCGAACCGCAGCGGCAGCACCGGCATGTCCTTGGCGAGGAGATCCTCGGCCTGCTGCCACTTCTGGATGGCGGCGTCCGAGGTGCTGGCCTCCCGGCCCTCCTGGACCAGCTTGTCGAACTCGGCGTTGCTGTAGCCGTAGTAGTTCGACGAGCCGTTGGTGCTGTACAGCGGGCCGAGGTAGTTCTCCATGGACGGGTAGTCCATGATCCAGCCCATGCGGAACATGCCGACTTCCTGCTTCTTCTCCACCTTGTTGAGCAGGTCGGCGAACTTGGCGGTCGGAACGCCGACGCACTCCACGCCGAGGTTGTTCTTCAGCTGGTTGCAGGTCGCGTCCACCCAGTCCTTGTGGCCACCGTCGGCGTTGTAGCTGATCTCCAGCTTCGACGGGCCGTTGTTCTCGGTGTAGAGCTGCTTGGCCGCAGTTGCGTTGAACTCGCAGTTCGCGCCACAGGTGTTGTCACGGTAGCCGCCGACGACCGGCGACACGAAGGAGTACGCCGCCTTCTGCGAACCCTTGAAGACCTGGTCCACGATCTCCTGGCGGTCGATCGCCATGGAGATCGCCTTGCGGACGTTGACGTTCGAGAAGTTCTTGTCGTACGTCGGGAACGCCAGGAACTGGAAGCTGGACGCCGGGCTGTGCAGGTAACGGTCGCCCAGGTCGCCCTCGGCCGTGCCGAGGTTCGCCGTCGGGATCGTCAGCATGACGTCGTTGTTGTCGGCCAGCAGGTCGGCGTACTCGGACTCCGGCGTCTGGTAGATCTTGAACTGAACGCCGGTGATCTTCGGCTGCTCACCCTTGTACTCGTCGAACTTGGCGACCGTGATCGACTGGTCGTGCTGCCAGGTGCCGTCCATCTTGAACGGCCCGTCGCCGATCGGGGCGTCCTTGAAGTCCGACTTCACGGTCCCGTCGGAGGTGAAGGCCGCCTTCGGCAGCGGGTAGAAGGCCGTGTAGCCCAGCATGGTCTTGAAGTCGCTGAACGGCGCCGAGAGCGTCACGGTGAAGGTCGTGTCGTCGACCTTCTTCAGGCCGGACAGCTTCTGCGCGGTCGGCTGCGGCGACGGGGACGCCGTCGTGGCCGTCGGGGCGACGTCGTTGTAGCCCGCGATCTGCGAGAAGAAGTACGAGTTCTGGGACGCGCCCTTGTAGGCGGCGGCGTTCCAGGCGTCGATGTAGCTGTCGGACGTCACGGCCTCGCCGTTGTGGAACGTCCAGCCGCTCTTGATCTTGATCGTCCAGACCTTGTTGTCCGACGAAGTGATCGAATCGGCCTGGACCTCGACCGGCTTGTTATCGGCGTCGTAGTTCACGAGCGGCGCGTAGAGCGCGGCAAGGACCTGCGAACCACTGGTCTCGTTGGTGTCCGCCGGGGTCAGGTACTGCGGCTCGGCAATACCGATCCTGACGGTGCCACTGGAGCTGCTACCGCTGTCGCCGCCACCACCGCAGGCCGAGAGGGCCAGTGCGGCGCTGAGCGGGATCGCAGTCCAGGCAGCAAACCTGCGAACCTGCATTGAGCCTCCTCATCTCCTACGTCGTCACAGGGTGTGACCCGCGACAACGTCCGGCAAAGGTATGGCGAAGCTCGACGCACACACAAACTTGATCAATCACATCTCTGTGACGATCGAGCACTGTGAACTTGCGCAGCATCTCCTCGCTCTGATATTGAGCACCGCCCTGCCGGGCGGGCGGATATTTCCGGATTATGCCTTATCGGGAGGTCCGCCGGACCGAAGACGCCCGTCACACTCCGCAAACCGAGGCTGACCGTTTTATCCCGATATGGTGGTCCAGATAGTGGAATGATGCAGGTCAGGCGGCCGGGAAGTGAGACTTTTAACAAACATGACCGCGCAGTTGCTGTCGTTATAGCAACATCAGCAGGACTTTGATCATGGCGACTTATCCACAGGCCTGTGCCCGTGACGCTGAGTCGTCACAGCTGCTACCCCCGCCGGGCGGTGGGAAACGTTTGTGCTGGCACGATGGACGGCGTGACGGCGAGCATCCTGGACGGCAAGGCCACCGCGGCGGCGATCAAAGACGAGCTGAAGGCGCGCGTCGCCGTGCTCCACGACAAGGGCGTCGTCCCGGGACTGGGCACCGTCCTGGTCGGCGACGACCCCGGCTCGCACGCGTACGTGGCGGGCAAGCACCGCGACTGCGCCGAGGTCGGCATCGCCTCCCTGCGCAAGGACCTGCCCGCCGACGCCACTCAAGGCCAGGTCGAGCAGGCGATCGCCGAGCTCAACGCCGACCCGGCGTGCCACGGCTACATCGTCCAGCTGCCGCTGCCCAAGGGCCTGTCCGAGCAGCGAGCCCTGGAACTGATCGACCCCGACAAGGACGCCGACGGGCTGCACCCGGTCAACCTCGGCCGGCTCGTGCTCGGCTACCCGGCGCCGCTGCCCTGCACCCCGCGCGGCATCGTCGAGCTGCTACGTCGCTACGAGGTCCCGCTCAACGGCGCCGAAGTGGTGGTCGTCGGCCGGGGCACCACCGTCGGGCGTCCCCTCGGACTGCTGCTCACCCGGCGTACCGAGAACGCGACCGTGACGCTGTGCCACACCGGGACGAAGGACCTCGCCGCGCATACTCGGCGCGCCGACGTCGTCATCGTCGCCGCCGGCAACCCCGGCCTGCTCACCGCGGACATGGTGCGCCCGGGGGCCGCCGTCGTCGACGTCGGCATCACGCGGGTCGTCGGCGAGGACGGCAAGGGCCGCTACACCGGCGACGTCGCGCCCGAGGTCGCCGAGGTGGCCGGGTGGCTCGCCCCGATGCCCGGCGCGGTCGGCCCGATGACCCGGGCGATGCTCCTCGCCAACGTCGTCGAACGCGCCGAACACCTCACCCGCTGAACCCGACCCGACCGCGCTCGCCGAGTCCGCCGTCGCACCCTGCCGGATGATCGTCGGCTGCCGACGCGCACCCGCTGCGCTCCCCGCAGCCTGCGCTCGCCGCACCCGCTGAGCTCCCTGCACCCTGCACCCGATGCGTGATCGTCGGACGCCGCCGATCATGGGCGTTTTACGGCGCTTTTCGTCGGCATCCGACGATCAAGGACCCGGAAACCACCACGAACGTCGGCTGCCGACGATCTTGGCGCGGCGCGGTGGCACGCGGCGGCACGCCGACAATGAGTGAGACCCACGGACCTGGCCGCAGGGAGCGCGGACCTGGCAGGCCGGTCCGCCGGCTCGGAGCACGACCAGCGCGGACACCGACGGCGGACCGGCCGGTGCCCGACGGGAGCAACGGTCCGAACCGACGCGGACCTGGGACCTGGTTTCTCTGAACCCACGCGGACCCGGGAGCTGGAGCTAGATCTTCTCCAGCGAGGCATGGCGAAGGACCAGCCACATCACCTGGTCGCCGAAGTCGACCTGGACCTGGGCGCGCGGGCCGTGTCCTTCGACCGCGAGCACCCGGCCCATGCCGTAGCGCTGGTGGTTGACCCGGTCGCCGGGCTCCAGCGACGGCACCTTGGCCAGGTCGCTCGCGGTCGCCAGGCGGGACGGGTCGATGCCCATCTTGGAGGCGATCTGGGCCGCCCGCGCGGTGCCGCCGACGAACGTCGAGGGCCGGTCGCGATCGCGGTCGCGAGAACCCGAGCCGATGCCACCACCCCACGAGGTGGCCGCGCTCTCGGTCCGCTCCCAGTGGGTGACCTCGGGCGGCAACTCCTCCAGGAACCGTGACGGCGGGTTGTACTGCGGCTGGCCCCAGGCTGACCGCGTCGCCGCCCGGCTCAGGAACAGGCGCTGGCGGGCGCGGGTGATCCCCACGTACGCGAGCCGCCGCTCCTCCTCGAGTTCGGCCACCTCGTTGAGGCTGCGCATGTGGGGGAAGACGCCGTCCTCCAGGCCGGTCAGGAAGACCACCGGGAATTCGAGGCCCTTCGCGGTGTGGAGCGTCATCAGCGTGACGACGCCCTGGTGATCGGGGTCGTCGCTGGGGACCTGATCGGCGTCGGCGACCAGGGCGACCTGCTCCAGGAAGCCGTCGAGCGTGGCCGGCTCCTCGGCGTCGGCGGCGCGTTCGGTGTACTCCCGGGCGACGCTGACGAGTTCCTGCAGGTTCTCGACCCGGCCTTCGTCCTGCGGGTCGAGGCTGCCCTCCAGCTCGGTGAGGTAACCGGAACCGGTCAGCACCAGCTCGAGGACTTCTTCCGGCGGAGCCGATCGGGCCTTGTCCCGGGCGTCGTCCATGAGCTGGACGAACTCGCGGATCGCGTTCGCCGCCCGGGTCGAGATGCCGGGCGCCTCGGAGGCCCGCCGCAACGCGGAGCCGAACGAGACGCGATCGCGGTTGGCGAGGGCCTCCACGCAAGCCTCGGCCCGATCGCCGATCCCCCGCCGCGGCGTGTTGAGGATCCGGCGTACCGAGACGGTGTCGTCCTCATTGGTCACGGCGCGCAGGTACGCCAGCGCGTCCTTGACCTCTTTGCGCTCGTAGAACCGGACCCCGCCGACGACCTTGTAGGGCAGGCCGAACCGGATGAAGACTTCCTCGAACACCCGGGACTGGGCGTTGGTCCGGTAGAACACCGCGACGTCACCGGGCCGCGCCTCGCCCTTGTCGGTCAGCGCGTCGATCTGCCGGGCCACCCAGTCGGCCTCGGCGTGCTCGGAGTCGGCGACGTAGCCGACGATCTTCTCGCCTTCGCCCTGGTCGGACCACAGCCGCTTGGGTTTGCGGCCCGAGTTGCGGTCGATCACGGCGTTGGCCGCGGTCAGGATGGTCTGCGTCGACCGGTAGTTCTGCTCCAGCAGGATCGTGCGCGCCTGGGGATAGTCGCGCTCGAACTCGAGGATGTTGCGGATCGTCGCGCCGCGGAAGGCGTAGATGGACTGGTCGGCGTCGCCCACGACGCACAGCTCGCCGGTCTCCCCCACCAGCTCCTTGACCAGCTGGTACTGCGCGTGGTTGGTGTCCTGGTACTCGTCGACCAGGACGTGCCGGAACCGCCGCCGGTACTTGTCGGTCACCTCCGGCTTGCTCTGGAGCAAGTGGACGGTCCGCATGATGAGGTCGTCGAAGTCCATCGCCTGCGCCTCGGCCAGCCGCCGCTGATACAGCGTGTACGCCTCGGCGAGCACGCGCTCGTGCGGACCGGCCGGCTGGAAGGACTCCGGGTCGATCAGCTCGTTCTTCAGGTTGCTCACCTGGGTGACCAGCGATCGCGGCGGATAGCGCTTCGGATCGAGGTCCAGCTCCCGGGCCACCATCGTCATGAGCCGGCGCGAGTCGTCGGTGTCGTAGATGGTGAAGCTGCTCTTGAGCCCGGCCGCCTCGTGCTCGGCCCGCAGGATGCGGACGCACGCCGAGTGGAAGGTGCTGACCCACATGAGCCGGGCGCGGCTGCCGACGACGGCGGCCACGCGCTCCTTCAGCTCACCGGCGGCCTTGTTGGTGAAGGTGATCGCCAGGATCTCGCCCGGATGCACGTCGCGCGCGGCCAGCAGGTAGGCGATCCGCTGAGTCAGCACCCGGGTCTTGCCCGACCCGGCCCCGGCCACGATGAGCAGCGGCGACCCCGAATGGGTGACCGCCTCCCGCTGCGGCGGGTTGAGCCCGGCCAGCAGCTCCTCGGCGGACGGCCGCGGTCGCCGGGACTTCTCCTCGGGCCGGCTCGACCTGCCCTCCGGCTGGGCCGACCGGTTATCCGGCTGAACAGCAGGCCCCCGAGCGGCCGAGGCGCCGTCGGAGTTGCCACCGTTGGCGGGCGGCTGGGCAGGGAGGTCGAATAGCGCGTGCATCGGGGATGAAGTCTATGTCCGACCACCGACATCGGCGAAAGGCCGCACGCCGGAGCCGTTCCCAGCCCGCTGTCAGAAATTCACACCAAGCGCTCTGGTGCCGTCGTGGCACAACCGCGAAGATGAGGCGACAAACCCCCGACTCCGGAGGCTTCCCATGTCTTCAACCCGCCGACCCAGCCGATTCGCGCTGGTCCGGCTCTCCGCCGTGCCGGCACTGGCGCTCGCGGTGGTGCTCGCACTACCGCTGGCCGACGCCGGGCGTACCGACCAGGCGGGCGGGAGCGGCTGGACCCCGCTCAGCCCGGTCTCGGTCACCTACGACAAGGTGCCGCCGGGCCAGACCGCGCACGGCAACCTGCTGGCGTTCAACGACTTCCACGGGGCGATCGACCCGCCCACCGGGAGCGGCGGCCTGATCAACGGCACCCCGGCGGGCGGTGTCGAATTCCTCACGACCTGGGTGAAGAAGCTGCGTGCGGAGGCCGAGGCCTCCGGCGAGCGCTCGCTCACCGTCGCGGCCGGCGACCTCATCGGCGCCAGCCCGCTGGTCAGCGCCGGCTTCCACGACGAGCCCACCGTGGAGTTGATGGACAACCTCGGGCTGAACGTCGCCTCGGTCGGCAACCACGAGTTCGACGAGGGCACCGACGAGCTGCTGCGCATGCAGAACGGCGGCTGCCACCCGGTGGACGGCTGCCTCGACGGCGACGGCTTCGCCGGGGCCGAGTACGAGTACCTCGCGGCCAACGCGATCGTCAAGGACACCGGCAAGTCGCTGCTGCCCTCGGTCACCGTCAAGACCTTCCAGGGCGTACGCGTCGGCTTCGTCGGCATGACGCTGCAGAACACCGCCGGCATCGTCGACCCGGCCGGCATCTCCACGATCGAGTTCAAGAACGAGGTGGAGACCGCCAACAAGCAGGCGGCGCTGCTGCAGCGGGCCGGCGTACAGGCGATCGTCCTGCTCATCCACGAGGGCGGTCAGCAGAACGCGCCCGCGCCGCTGGACGTCTCCGGCTGCGCCGCGTTCGCGGGTGCCATCACCCCGATCGTCGCCGGGCTCGACCCCGCCTTCGGGCTGGTCGTCTCCGGGCACACGCACCGCTACTACTCCTGCGCGCTGCCGAACTCGGCCGGTACGCCGATCGCGGTGACCAGCGCCGGCAGCAACGGTCAGCTCGTCACCGACATCTCGTTCACGCTGGACAAGAAGACCGACCAGTTCACGTCGGTCGAGGCGCACAACGTGATCGTGGAGAACGGCGTACGCAACGCCGACGGCTCGTGGCAGTTCGACTCCAGCGGCGTGCCGGTGCGCAACGAGGCGATGAAGGACGCGACCGCGAAGGCGATCGCCGACAAGTACCGGGAGAAGATCAAGCCGATCGCCAACAGGGTCGTCGGCAAGATCACGGCCGACATCACGCGTACCGCAGTGGCCAGCGGGGAGAGCCCGATGGGCGACGTCATCGCGGACGCGCAGCTCGCGTACACGCAGTCGGCCGGGGCGCAGATCGCCCTGATGAACCCGGGTGGCGTCCGCGAGGGTCTGGTGTACGCGGCCTCCGTCGGCGGCGAGGCGCCGGGTGACATCACCTACGGCGAGTGCTTCACCGTTCAGCCCTTCAACAACACGCTGGTCACCAAGACGATGACCGGCGACGAACTCCGCTGGGCGTTGGAGCAGCAGTTCACCGGGTTCGAGGGCCAGAGCTCGACCAAGATCCTGCAGGTGAGCAGCGGCTTCACCTACACGTACTCGGCGAGCGCGGCCCTCGGGAGCAAGATCTCGAACCTCGCCCTCAACGGGACGCCGATCGACCCGGCCGCCACCTACCGGGTCACGATGAACGGCTTCCTCGACGGCGGCGGCGACTTCACGGCGTACAACCCGGACGGGACGGTCAAGAACCCGAGCCGGCTCAACGTGGGCACCGACAAGATCGTGCACCCGGGCTTCGACATCGAC
>JABFYB010000564.1 GCA_013361475.1 Hamadaea sp. | reverse complement strand
TCGCGGCGTACACCGACGCACTGGCCTGGTACATCAGCGGCAACTCCGCGTACGCGCAGAAGGCGATCCAGCTCATGGACGCCTGGTCGGCGGTGATCACCGATCACACGAACTCCAACGCCCCGCTCCAGACCGGCTGGGCCGGTTCCGTGTGGCCCCGCGCCGCCGAGATCATCAAGTACACCTACTCGTCGTGGCCCAACTCCGGCCGGTTCGCCACGATGCTCCGCACGGTGTACCTGCCCGAGGTGCGCAACGGCTCCAACAGCAACGGCAACTGGGAACTGTCCATGATGGAGGCCGCCATCGGCATCTCCGTCTTCCTCGACGACCGCACCAGCTACACCGCCGCGGTCACCCGCTACCTGAACCGCGTGCACGCGTACGTCTATCTGACGAGCGACGGCTCGCTGCCCTACACCGTCCCCGGCAGCGGGCTCGACACCAGCAGCGAGATCATCGGTTACTGGCAGGGCCAGTCCACCTTCGTCACCGGGCTGACCCAGGAAACCTGCCGCGACTTCACCCACACCGGCTACGGCATCTCGGCGATTTCGCACGTCGCGGAGACCTCGCGCATCCAGGGCCAAGACCTCTACCCCCAGGTGGGGGAGCGGTTGCGCCAGGCGCTCGGCTTCCAGTCCACCTACCAGCGCGGCGCGGCGGTGCCGTCGTGGCTCTGCGGCGGCTCGCTGAATCTCGGCCTCGGCCCGATCACCGAGGTCGGCTACAACGCCATGCACAACCGGCTCGGCTACGGCATGACCAACACCGAGGCGCTCACCCTCCAGCAACGCCCGGCTGGGACCAACAACCTGTTCGTCGCCTGGGAGACGCTCACGCACGGAGACAATCCAGCATGATCAGCTGATACGCACAACGCAGCGCACGAAGCCGGGACACGGCGACCGCCGCGTCCCGGCTTCGGTGAATGCTCAGCCGAAGGCCGGAGCGTTCTCCGCGCACCACTGCGCGAAGGTCCGAGCGGGCTTGCCGGTGACGTCCTCCACGGTGGAGACGACGGTGTAGCCGACCTCCGGTGTGTTGCCGTACGCCCAGATCAGGAAGTCGATGATGTCGGCGGCCAGCCCGTTGGCCGCCCACTTCTCCCGCGCCTGCGCCTCGGTCAGCTCGACGAGATCGATCTCGCGCCCGATCGCCTTGCTCAGGATCTCGACCTTCTCCGGAACGGTCAGCACCTCCGGGCCGGTGACCGTGTAGGTCTGCCCGCCGTGACCGTCCTCGGTCAGCGCGGCGACCGCGACGGCGGCGATGTCGGCCTCGTGCACCATCGCGCTGCGCCGGTCGATGAACGGCTCGCTGATCACGCCCGCCTGCACCGCGGGGATCCAGCTGAAGGTGTTGCCCATGAACTCCACCGGCTGCACCACCGTCCAGGCCAGGTCGCTGTCGTGCAACGCCTGCTCGACGCCGGACTCGTCCTTGCCGCCGAGGACGGTCACTCGCTTGACCCCGGCCCGGGTCGCCAGTTCGACGATCTGTGGACCGGTCGTGAGCGGCTGGTAGCCGCCGCCGTCGAAGCTGATCAGGTGCATGGCCTCGACGCCGTCGAACGCGTCGGCGAGGGTGCTGGGGTCGGTCAGGTTGCCGACGACCATCTCCGCACCGGGCAACACGGCCTCAGGGTTGCGGGTCAGCGCCCGTACCGAGTGACCCTGCGCAACGAGCTGGGCGACGATCTGGCGGCCGACGGTACCGGTGGATCCGGCGATCAGGATTCTCATGCCGCTCACGCTAGAAGGCCATTAGGAACACTTCATTCCTAATCCTGTGGAGATCGCAGAAAATCTCGCAGCGACCTCTGCCACGCAGTTTGCGGTGGCCCGCAACCTCGTTGCCGCCGCGTACCGGAGTCGGCGAGGGTCGGCGAGGCAAGCACATCGGCGAACGGAGAAACCCGCATGCTTCGACGGAACCTCGCGCGCCTGCTCCTGACGGCGGCCGTGACGCTCGGCATCTCGGCGGCGGCCGGCGTTCCGGCCTCGGCGCACAAGGTCTACGGCAGCTGGAGCGACAACGACCAGCTCTGCGCGGTGAGCACCTGCGTCAACACCGGCAACCTGGTACGCCTGTGGCAGACCATCCTCTACGCGGAGAAGCTTCTCCCGCAGGCGGACATCGACGGCGAGTTCGGCTCGCAGTCGGCGAACGCGACGATCAACTGGCAGAAGCAGTACAACAGCAACCGCCCGGCCGGGGCGCCCACCATCGACGTGGATGGCTGGGTCGGCTCGCAGAGCTGGAACGGCGCCGAGCGCCGCCTCAAGTACGAGACCTACGACGCGACCTACGACTACTACAACTACGCGGGCGTCACCGGCGAGCGGGTCGTGAACCTCCGCAAGAACAAGTCGACGGGCGAATGGTTCTTCCAGAAGCCCCTGAACATGACCTGGTACGACACTTCGCACGGCAGCTGACCGCGTCCCTCCGGCGGGCGTCTCCACCTCCGATCTCCACCCGGATCTCCACCGCCGGGTGGTCCTCGCGGAGCCGTCCGCTTCCTACCGTTGCCGCCATGACAGAGAAGGAAGGCAACGGGGTGAACGGCAAATCGGTGGTCGGGCTCGCGGTCGTGGGATTGATCGCGCTGCTGGTATTCGTGGGCTACCGCCTGCTCGTGATGGAATTGATCACGAATCTGCGGCACTGACCACGGCGAGGAGACGTCCACTCGATGAGTACGCGTTCGGCGCTGGCGGCGTATCGGCCGTCGGCCTGGGGCGTGGAGCGGATCATCGGCACGGTCATGCTGGTGGCCGCGCCGATGACCGCCCGGACGCCGTTGACCGCCGGGGCCTGGACGGCGGTAGGCGCGGGGCTCGCGGGCTGGCTCGCGTTCCTCGCGCTGGACGGTCGCCGTCCGGTCGCCGGGCTCGCCGTTCTCGCAGCGACGACCCTGGTCATGGCCCAGACGATGGCGGTGACCGACGACGGCACCGGCGTGATCATGGTCTGCGTGGCGCTGGCTGGGTTCGCCACCCACACCCGGCCCGCGCCGGCCGTCATCCTGACGGTCGCCGTGGCGGTGCTCGGTTCGGCGGCGCTCGGCCAGTGGCTGCGGGACCGCCCGGTCGCCGATCTCGGGTCCGACGCGGCGGTGGTGCTCGTCGTCGTGGTGCTCGGACTCGTCCGGCGCGACTACCGGGTCAAGGCCGAGCACGCCCGGCTGCTCCTCGAACAGGCGGAGGAGGCTCGCCGCGAACACGCTCGGGCGGCGGCGCTGGACGAGCGTACGCGGATCGCCCGGGAGCTGCACGACGTCCTGGCGCACAGCCTGGGCTCGCTGGCCATTCAGCTGGAGGTCGCCGACGCGCTGTTGACCAAGCGCTCCGATGTGGAGGATGCGCTGGCCCGCGTACGCCGGGCCCGGCGGCTGGCGATCGACGGGCTCGCCGAGGCGCGTACGGCAGTGGCGGCGCTTCGTGAGGACGTGCCGCCGCTCGCGGACGCACTCGAACGTCTGGCTGCCGAGCACTCCGGAGGCGGGGCGAACCCGGTGTCGCTCACCGTGTCCGGCGTCGTCCGGGCACCGGGAGCGGACGCGTCGGTCGCGTTGCTCGGCGTCGCCCGCGAGGCCCTGACCAACGCGGGCAAGCACGCGCCGGGCGCGAAGGTGTTCGTGACGCTCGATCATCTCGACACGACCATCCGGCTGACCGTACGCAACGAGCCCGTGGTGGTCGCCCGAGCCGACGGCGGCGGCCCGAGCGGTTACGGCCTCACCGGCATGGCCGAACGCGTGGCACTGGCAGGCGGGCGGCTCACGGCCGGGCCCGGCGACAGCGGCTGGCAGGTCACGGCGGAGGTCCCGGCATGAGCACCGATCCGCTACGCGTCATCGTCGCCGACGACCAGCACCTGGTCCGGGAGGGGCTGGTGGCGTTGCTCGGTTTGCTCGACGGGATCACCGTCGTCGGCGAGGCGGCCGACGGCGATGCGGTGCTCACCCTGCTGGAGTCGGTCGCCGCCGACGTCGTGCTGATGGACCTGCGCATGCCCGGAGTCGACGGGGTGGAGGCCACCCGCCGGATCGCCCGGGACCATCCGGAGGTGGCGGTGATCGTCTTGACGACGTACGCCGACGACGAGTCCATCGCCACGGCCTTGCGCGCGGGCGCTCGCAGTTACCTCACGAAGAACGCCAACCGCGCCCAGATCGCCGCCGCGCTCGTGGCGACCGCCCAGGGCCAGGCCACCTTCGATACCGTGGTGTCGCAGCGGCTCATCAGCGGATTCGGCTCGCCGACCCCCGCCGCTGGGTGGGCCAATCCGGATCGTCTCACCGCTCGCGAGGTCGAGGTGCTGCGGTTGATGGCGACGGGCACCGCCAACGCCGACATCGCCGCGACTCTCTACATCGGAGAGAGCACCGTCAAGACCCACGTGAACAACATCTTCGCCAAGATCGGCGCCCGAGACCGTGGCGATGCCACGCGGTACGCGTACCGCCACGGCCTC
>JABFYB010000397.1 GCA_013361475.1 Hamadaea sp. | reverse complement strand
AGGTGCGACTTCACCGTGCCTTCGGTGAGGTGCAGGCGACCGGCGATGGCCTGGTTGGACAGTCCGTCCGCGACGAGGGTGAGGACTTCGATCTCGCGCCGGGTCAGGGTCACGGCGGGGGAGCGCAGCCGGCTCAGGAGCCGGTCGGCGACGGCCGGGGCCCACGTCGTACGCCCGGCGGCGGCGGTTCGGACGGCGGCGGCGAGGTCTTCGGGTGCGGCGTCTTTGAGCAGGTAGCCACTCGCGCCGGCTTCGATGGCGGGCAGCGTGTCGGCGTCGGTGTCGTAGGTGGTGACGATGACGACGCGGGGCGCGTCGGGCTGGGCGGTGATGGCGGCGGTCGCCTCCGCGCCGCTCATGCCCTTGCCGAATTGGAGGTCCATGAGGACGACGTCGACGTCACCCTGGCTGGCGCGGGCGACGGCGGCTTCCGCGGTCGCGGCCTCGGCGACGATCACCAGGTCTGGTTCGGTCTCGAGGACGGCCCGCAGCCCGGCCCGGACGACGGGATGGTCGTCGGCCAGCAGCAGCCGGATGTGGGGACTGGTCACGCCCGTTTCCCCTCAGGATTGTGCGGAGCAGGCCCACTCTCCGGCGCCCCCGGTACCGTCGTCCGACCTGCGACGCCGTTGACCGCCCTGTTCGGCGGGGCCAGTGGCGGGATGGGGGATTGGTCCAGGGGCAGGTCGGCGGTCAGGACGGTGCCGCGTCCCGGCGTGGACCTGACGGTGAGCGTGCCACCGAGCGCGTCGACCCGGGACCGCATCGTGGCCAGCCCGAAGCCGCTGGTGCGCAGGTCCGGATCGAAGCCACGTCCGTCGTCGGTCACGTCCAGGGCGACGTGGTCGCCGCGGTGTCGCAGGGCGACGTCGACCGTGGTGGCGTCGGCATGGCGGACCGTGTTCGCGACGGCGGACTGCGCGATCCGCAGCAGGGCGACCTCATGCCCGGTCGGCAGCGGAGCCGGGTCGCCGACGAGGTGGAACCGGGCAATGATCTTGTGCTGGTTGCCGGTGGTGGCGCACAGCCGTTCCAGCGCGGCGGCGAGGGTTGCGTCGTCCAACGCGGGCGGGGTCAGGGCCCGCACGAAGCGGCGCGCTTCGCCGAGGTTGTCGGCGGCGGCCTGGCGCGCCTGTCCGAGGTAGCGGGCGGCGTTGTCGGGTGTGTCAGGGAGGGCACGTTCGGCTGCGCGTAGCAGCAATTGGATGCTCGACAGGCCTTGGGCGAGGGTGTCGTGGATCTCCCGGGCGAGGCGTTCGCGCTCGGCCAGGACCCCAGCAGTGTGTTGAGCGGCGGCCAGGTCGGCCCGGGTCGTCGTCAGCTCTTCGATCAGCCGTCGTCGCTGTTCGCTCTCGCGGTAGAGGGCCTGGTAGCCCCAGGCCACGGCGACGGCCACCGCCGCGCCGAGCACCGGTCCGATCACCATCGCGGCGCTGAACGAGCCCTGGTGGACGGCGTACCCGCCGACCGCGGCGGCGGCGGTGACGGCGACCGCCGCCAGTCCCATCCGGCGGGGCAGCAGGTGCAGTTCGAGGAAGTACAGGGGGAACGCCAGCCATACCGCGTCGGCGGTGAACACGAGCAGGAGCAGGCACATTCCGCCGAACGCGGCCAGCCAGCCGACGGCGGCCCGCCGGGATCGGCGTACGCGCACCAGCAGCGGGCCGGCGGCGTACGCGAGGGCGCAGGCGACCGCGACGGCGACCGTGGCACCGGCGTGGGGACCGTCGGCGACCGCTCGACCGGCCGCCACGACGAGCAGGCCGAACACCAGCAGATGCAGACACCACGCCAGGATCCCGGTCGTGGGCGTCAGCGGGCGGGTTTCGGCGTTCATAGCCTCACCAGCGTAGACAGCGTCGACGGGTGACGGCCTGCATCGAAAGTTAGAACCCGCCGGCTTCCTTTCCGCCCGCCGAATCCAGTCGTACGCCAGACGCCGCTCCGAGCGCCGGCGGGCACCGTGGAGATCGACCGCATCGGCCGACGGAAAGGGCGGGTTATCCCGTGTTTGTGGCCTGGAGAGACCTGAGGTTCGCCAAGGGGCGTTTCGTCCTGATCGGGCTCGTCATCGTGCTGATCACTCTGCTGGTGGGGCTGCTGTCCGGGTTGACCGCCGGACTGGGCCGGCAGAACGTCTCGGCGATCACGGGGCTGCCCGCCGACCGGATCGCCTTCGCCGCGCCGGCCACCGGTCAGGACGTGTCGTTCACGAACTCGACAGTCACCGAGGCGCAGTGGCGGACGTGGGCGGCTGCGCCCGGCGTACGCAGCGCGCAGCCGCTGGGCATCGCGACGACCAAGGCGGAGGCGGGCGACCGCACCGCGGCGGTGTCGGTCTTCGGGGTGGCGCCCGGCTCTTCGCTCGCCCCCGCCAGTGATCTGATCAGCGACCAGACGGCCGTTTTGTCCGTGTCGGCCGCCGCCGATCTCGGCGTCACCGCCGGCGACACTGTCCGCCTCGCCGGGCAGACGGTCCGGGTCGGCGCGGTGAGCGGAGATGCCTCGTTCAGCCACACCCCGGTGCTCTGGGCGAGCCTCGGCACGTGGCAGCGGATCGCACCGCCGAGCGGAGCGTCCGGAACTTCGGTCGCCACCGTGGTCGCTCTGACCACCGATGACGACGCCGATCTTCAGTCGATCGACAAGGCGGCCGGCACGACGACCATGACCAGGGACGCCTCGCTGTCCGCGATCGGCTCCTATACCTCCGAGAACGGATCGCTGCAGCTGATGCGCGGCTTCCTGTTCGTGATCTCCGCGCTGGTCGTCGGCGCGTTCTTCACCGTCTGGACGATCCAGCGCAGCGGAGACGTCGCGATCCTCAAGGCGCTGGGCGCGCCGACGAGAAGACTGCTGACCGACGCGCTCGGTCAAGCCGTCGTGCTGCTCGGCATCGGCACCCTGATCGGCACCGGCCTCGCCGCCGGGTTCGGCGTACTGCTGACGGGGACCGCGATTCCGTTCGAACTCACTGCCAGCACGGTTCTTCTTCCGGCCGCCGTCATGATCGCGCTCGGCGCGGTCGGGGCCGCGCTGCCGTTGCGCCGCATCGCTTCCGTCGACCCGCTGATCGCCCTGGGGAGTGCCCGATGAGCCTGCGACTGACCGACGTCACCCTGACCTATCCCGACGGCGACGGCCGGTTGACCGCCCTCGACCGGGTCAGCCTCCACGTGCCCCGGGGCAGCCTCACCGCCGTCGTCGGACCTTCGGGCTCCGGCAAGTCCAGCCTGCTGGCGGTGGCCGCCACGTTGATCACGCCGGACGCGGGCACGGTCGTCGTGGACGGCACTCCCGCGACCGGGCTGAGCCGGGTCCAGCTCACCGAGCTGCGCCGCCACAAGATCGGCATCGTGTTCCAGCAGCCGAACCTGCTGCCCTCACTCACCGCGCTGGAACAGCTGCAGGTCATGGCGTACATCGACGGGCGCTCGCCGTCGGCGACCCGGGCGCGGGCCGCCGAGCTGCTCGACGCGGTGGGCCTGACAGCCGAGGCCGGCCGTCGTCCGCATCAGCTGTCCGGAGGGCAACGGCAGCGGGTCAACATCGCCCGCGCGCTGATGAACGACCCGACCGTGCTGCTGGTCGACGAGCCCACCAGCGCGCTGGACCATGAGCGGGGCGCCGCGGTGATCGACCTGATCGGCCGGCTCACCCGGCACCGGGCGACCGCGACCGTCCTGGTCACGCACGACGACGCGCATCGGGCCGCCGCCGACCAGATCGCCGAGGTACGCGACGGGCGGCTGCACGTTCCCGCTGCCACGACGTAGCGCGGCTCGGTTAGGGTGCTGCGCATGATCATCGAGGCGTACGACATCCTGGTCGACGATGACGTCGCCGAAGAGGCCGGGGACCGCCCGCGACGGCCGGCCGGCTGGGCGGGCCCGGACGGTCCGGCCATCGATGTCGACGTCTGGCCCCGGTCGCCGCGAACCGGGCAGCCGATGCTGCACTGCTTCACGCTGTGGCTGCCGGAGGCGTACCGGCGGCGGGGGAGCGACCTTGTGGCGGTGGCGGTCTTCCAGTGGGAGGACGAGTACTACTTCAAGGAACCGGAGCGCAGCGCCGACCGGGTGCAGCCCGAGCATCCGTTCTGGGCGGACCTGGCCCGTGCCCGTGTTCATCCGCGGGCTCGCGTCTTCGACGACGAGGTGGCCTCGCTGCTCGCCGTCGTGTGGCTGACCGAGGCCGAGTTCACCGGTCCCCGGGTGACGCGCCCGGTCGCGGCGCCGGTCCTCGTCGACGGCGAACACGACACCACGCGGTGGCGGTCGAGACACGGCGTCTTCGGTCCCTTGTGGCTGGTCACCCGGGACGATCCGAACGCCGGCGTGACACCGGTGGATCTGCCCACCGCCGCCGACGCGTACGCCGACGTCCCGGACAAGTACGACGTCTTCCACACCGAGCATCTGGGCGGCACGTGCATGAACCCCGACGGCGTACGCGAAGGGCTGTCGCCCTGGTACATCGAGGTGTCCCGGTTGGGTGGCATCAGCCACGGCGGCGACCTGGACCTCGCCCTCGATCTGGCCGCGTGCTCCGATGACGAGTGAACTCGACACGACGCCGCTTACCGTCGCCGCCAACCGCTCCGAGATGCGGGAGTTCATGGGGCCCCGCCGCCGGTGGAACGTCTGGGCGGGACTGTTAGTCCTGTACGCGGTCGCGACGGCGGCCGTCGCGGCCCTCGTCTTCGCCGTCCTGATAGTCGCCGCCTTGGTGGTGGAGGCGTGGGGCGAGCCGATCCGCGACCACGGCGTACTCCTGTCCGTCGGCATGGCGGCCTGCCTCGTCGCCGCCGTGGTCGGCTGGGTCGCCCACGCGAAGCAGGGCGACCGGGAGGAGCTGTTCCGACTGCAGCGGTTCGCCGCCGCGAACGGGTTCGACTTCGCGCCCGAGGTCAAGGACCCCGACCTGCCGGGGCTGATCTTTCAGCGCGGCACGCTACGTCGCTCGTCCGCGCGGCTGCGCCGCTTCGGTCCTCGTCCGCTGGAAGTGGCGAACTACTCGGCTTGGATCGCGAAGGGGCGGGCGGGCGAGTCCTTGTCCTGGTCCTACTTCGCACTCACCCTCGATCGGCCGATGCCGCACGTGGTGCTCGACGCCCACGCCAACGGCAGACTGCCCGGAACGAGCAGCCTGCCGGGGATGAGCGAAATCTCGTCGGGCAACGGCTACCGGCTCTTCTGCGCACTTGAGGCGGCGGACTGGGCGCGTTCGCTGTTCACCCCGGAGCTCGTCGCCCGGTTCGCCGGCCCCGGTAAGAAGGTCGTCGACGTGGAGGTCGTCGGAGAGCGCGTCTTCGTCTACTCCCACCTTCGGCCGCTGTCCGGCAGCGATCCGGAGATGTGGCGGTGGATGAGCGAGACCGCGGACGCGCTCTACGACCGGCTCGAGGATCTGCTCATTACCTGATGAAGCAGGACGCCGGCCCGCGGTGTCTCGACGCCGGGGAGACACCGCGGACCGGCCGCCGGCGGATCAGCCGAGCGAGACTGTCGAGAAGTCCGGCCGTCCGTTGACGGGCATTTCGAAGCCCTTCACGTTCGAGCGGATCACGTAGTTGTTCTTCAGGTCGACCGGGAAGATGCCGACCGCGTCGTCCCAGAGGATCTTGTCGGCCTGGGCGTACAGGGTCTTGCGTTCGTTCTGGTCGAGCGACGCCCGCGCCTGGGCCAGGATCGCGTCCAGATCCTTGTTGCAGTATCCCATCCGCTTGGCGGCGCAGGTGTAGAGCCGGTTCAGGGTGAAGTCGGCGTCGCCGGTGCCGGTGGTGTTCGTCTGCAGGTTCAGATCCCACTTCAGCGCGCCGAAGTCCTTGAGCCAGGTGGCGCGCTCCTTCTCCAGCGGCTCGACCTTGATCCCGGCCTTGGCCCACTGCGAGATGAACGCCTGCGCCATGGCCCGGATGTTGGGCCCGCCCTCGAGCGGCCACTGCATCGACACGCTGATGCCACCGGGATAGCCGGCCTCGGTGAGCAGCTGCTTGGCCTTGTCCGGGTCGTACGCGTACGGCGTCAGCTGGGTCGAGCCGAACACGGACTGGGTGATCGGCGACTGCGCCACCGTGCCCAGGTCGCCGAACAGGCCCGCCACGACGCTCTTGATGTCGAGCGCATACAGCAGCGCCTGGCGTACCTTCAGATTGTCGAAGGGCTTGTTGTTCTGGTTGAACCAGATGAAGTAGTAGTTGAAGCTCGGCCCGGTCCCGTAGCTGGCACCGTCCGTGCCCTGCACCTCCGCGACCTGGTCCGGCGGGATCGCCGTGAGGACGTCGACCTCGTTGTTGTCCAGCGCGGTGATCCGCGCGGCGATCTCGGGCATGTCGAGGATCTCGAGGCGCGCGACCTTGGCCTTGTCGCCCCAGTAGCCCTCGTTGCGCGACAGGACCACCTTCTCGTCCGGGTTGAACGAGTCGATGGCGAACGGCCCGGTGCCGATCGGCTTCTGCCAGTACGCGTCCGTGCCCACCTTGTCGCCCTGCCCGATGAAGACCAGCGACAGGGTGCTGGGCAGGGTGCCGAGGGGGGCCGAGGTGTGGAACGTGACGGTGTGGTCGTCGGTCGCGTCGACCGCGGTGATGGAGGCTAGCAGCGGGTTGAGGGATCCCTTGAGTCCGATGAGGCGCTCGACCGAGCCCTTGACGTCCTTGGCGGTGAACGGTTTGCCGTCGCTGAACGTCACTCCCTCGCGCAGGTGGAACACCCACGTGCTCGCGTCGGGGCTCTCCCATTTCGTGGCCAGCTTGGGCGCGGGCTGGCCGTCCTTCATCACGGTGAGGGTCTCCAGCGCCTGCTGGACGGTGGTTTGCACGGCCTCCTCGGCCGGATACTGCTGGACGTCGAGCGACACCGGGAACAGCTGCGGGGCGAACCGCAGCACCTGGTTGTCGCCGCCGGCGTCGTCGGTGGAGCTGCAAGCCGCGAGGGCTACCACGAGCGCGGCGGCGGCGAGGCAGCTGACGACTCTGGCCCGCGCTTTGGCTCTGACGAGCATGGGCGTGTCCTCTCTGGAGCGGTTAGGGGGTTGTCGCGGGGAGGGTGAAGGTCGCGACGACGGGCTTGTGGTCGGAGGGGGCGTTGCCGCCGGCGAAGAACTCGACGACCTCGCTGGTCCGGGTGTGGATCGGGCCGCGCGCGAAGATCCAGTCGATGGCCTTGGCGGGGGAGCCGAGCGGCGAGAGCCGGGTGCCGCGGGTCGTCGTGAACGGCATGGGCTCGACGGGGTGGGTGACGGGACTGGTGCGGCCGAGGGCGGTGAACGAGTCGAGGAAACCGGCGTTGCCCAGTGCCCACAGCGGTGCGCCGATGTCGTTGATGTCGACGGTGAACAGGCAGGGGCCGTCCCCGGCCAGCTCGCCCAGCTCGGCGGCGACCCGCTCGGCCTGCGGGGCGCGCCGGTTGATGCCGTCGGCGCGTTCGTCGGCGTGACCCGGCCAGGTCAGGTGCGCGGTTGCGACGACGAGCGGCGGCACGCCGGCTGCCGACGATTGCAGGCGTACCCAGAACAGGCGGGCGTCCGGCGACAGGATGCCCACGTCCCTGGTGCCGTAGTCGATCAGGCTGAACAGGTCGCGACGCCACCAGAGGTTGCTCTGGGTGCCCCAGCCGGGGAAGTCGTCGTGGACCCGGTCGTGGCCCGGCATCGCCGCGTCCAGCAGATCCCGCGACCGGGGCTGCAACTCCTGGACGGCCAGCAGATCCGGTGGCCGGGTGGTGAAGAAGTCGGTGAGCGCCGCCTCCCGTTCCGTGAGGTGATGCGCCCCCCACAGGTTGTAGGTCATGGTCACGAAGGTGAAGGACCCGGTGAGCATGGTCGTCCTCACTGCCTTTCTGCGTCGGTTGCGGTCAGTCGGCCCGGGTGCTGCGGGCCTCGCGGGCGGTCGGCGAGTTGTACTCGACCAACCGGCTGCGCCCGGCCGCGTACGCGATCACCGTCAGCGAGGTGTTCACGGGCGGTGCCAGCTCGTGGTGGCCGGGAAGCGGCAGGTTCAGTGCGGCGGCGGCGGCCACCCGGATCGCACCACCGTGGGTGAACAAGACGACGGTCGCGCCGTCGCCCGCGCGCTGCGCCGCCTCGGCCAACGCTGCCCACACCCGGGCGCGTACCTCGGCGAAGGTCTCGCCTCCGCCGCGACGTACGTCGACCCCGCCGGCGGCGGCTGCGACGTCCGCCGGATGCTCCGCGGCGACCTCGGTGAAGGTCCGGCCCGTCCAGCTCCCGACGTCCACCTCACGCAGGCGTGGGTCCACGATCACATTCCGCTCGTACGCATATGCCGTGTCCCGGGCTCGGGGAAGGTCGCTGGTGACCACAAGCTCGGCCGAGCCGAATCGCCGGCGCAGTTCGGTCGCCGCGACGGCGGCCTGTTCGATGCCGGCGGGGGTGAGACCGGAGTCGGCCTGCCCCTGGTAGCGCTCCTCCACGTTCCAGAGCGACTCGCCGTGCCGGACGAGGACGAGACGGACCGAGCTCATGAGGTCACCGCCGGTTCGGTTGTGACCTTCGCCGACTGCTCGGGAAAGTGGCAGGCGGCCGGATGATCGCCGAGCCGGTCGACGAGCGCCGGTTCCTCGACGGCGCATCGGTCCTGCGCCTTCCAGCACCGGGTGCGAAACCGGCAGCCGGACGGTGGCGACACCGGGGACGGGATGTCGCCGGTGAGCAGGATCTGCTGCGATTGTGGCGCCGCCCAGGGCCGCGCCACCGGCACCGCCGACAGCAGAGCCTGGGTGTAGGGGTGCACGGCGGAGGAGAAGATCTGCTCCGTGGTGCCGGTCTCGACGACCTTTCCCAGGTACATCACCACCACGTGATCGCTGATGTGGCGTACCACCGACAAGTCGTGCGCGATGAACAGGTAGCTCAGCCCGAGGTCGGCCTGCAGGTCGACAAGCAGGTTCAGCACCTGCGCCTGTACCGAGACGTCCAATGCGGACACCGCCTCGTCGCAGACCACCAACCGCGGCCGCAACGCGAGCGCGCGGGCGATGCCGACGCGCTGCCGCTGACCGCCGGAGAACTGGTGCGGATAGCGATCGGCGTGATCGGGGTTCAGCCCGACTCGCGCCAGCAGATCGCGCACCTCCGTCCGCCACCGGTCACGGGGGACGACGCCGGGGTTGATCCGCCAGGCCTCGCTGATGATCTCCTCCACGGTCAGGCGGGGGTTCAGCGACGCGTACGGGTCCTGAAAGATCATCTGGATCTGGCGGCGGATCTCGCGCAGTTCGGCGGCGGGCATGGTGACCAGGTTCCGGCCGTCGAACCGGACTTCGCCGGAAGCCGGCCGTTCGAGTCCGATCACCGTCCGGGCCAGCGTCGTCTTCCCGGAGCCGGACTCGCCGACGAGGCCGAGCGTCTGGCCGGCGGGCAGGCCGAACGAGACCCCCGACACGGCTTGGACGCTGCCGATCCTGCGGCGTAGCAACGCCGAGCGGATCGGAAAGCTGGTGTGCAGGTCACACACTTCCAGCAGTGGGAACGCCATCGCCGATCACCTCCTTCGCGTGGTGGCAGGCGGAAAGATGCGCGCCGCCCCGGCCGGGCGCCGCGGTCAGCTCGGGCCGATCCGCACGGCATACGTCGGTCGCGTAGGCGCATCGAGGATGGAAGGCGCACCCGGTGGGCAGCCGGGTCAGGTCGGGTGGCGCGCCCGGAATGGGGACCAGCCGTTGCCGGGGGCCGGTCAGCTCCGGGATCGACGCCATCAGCCCCCGGGTGTAGGGGTGGGCCACGGTTTCGTAGACCTCGCGCAGCTCACCGGTCTCCACGACGCGGCCGGCGTACATGAGCATGACCCGGTCGGCGACCCCGGCGACGACGCCGAGATCGTGGCTGATGAGGATCATCGCCATGCGCTGCTCGGCTTTCAGCTCGGCCAGTAGCGCCATGATCTGCGCTTGCACGGTGACGTCCAGGGCGGTGGTGGGCTCGTCAGCGATGAGGACGCGGGGCCGCAACGCCAGCGCCATGGCGATCATGACGCGTTGGCGCATGCCGCCGGAGAACTGGTGCGGGTAGTCGTCGACGCGGCTGGCCGCGGCCGGGATGCCGACGCGGTCCATGAGCTGGATCGCCTTGCGGCGGGCTTCCGCGCGCGACGCGCCTTCGCGGCGGCGGAACAGCTCGCCGATCTGGGATCCGACGCGGAACACCGGGTTGAGCGAACTCAGCGGGTCCTGGAAGACCATCGCCAGCTCGGTCCCGTTGAGCCGGCGGTTCTCCGACGGCGTACGCGTCAGCAGATCGGTGCCGTCGTAGCGGATGCTGCCGGCGGTGATCCGGCCGGCCGGACGGGGCACGAGACCCATCAACGCCTGTGCGGTCACGCTCTTGCCGCTGCCGGTCTCGCCGAGCACCGCCAGCGTCTCGCCCTCGGCGAGGTCGAAGCCGACGTGGTCCACGGCGGTGATGACACCGGCGCGCGAACGGAATTGGACGGTCAGGTCCCGCACCTGTAGCAGTGGCTCCATCACAGGCTCCTCAGGCGGGGGTCGAAGCGGTCGCGCAACGCGTCGCCGAGGACGCCGAAGCTGATGACGAGCAGCGCCAGGCCGATGCCTGGGATGGTGGAGATCCACCAGGCGTTGGACAGGTAGTCGCGGCCGTGGGCGATGGTCACGCCCCAACTCGGGGTGCTGGCCGGGCTGCCGAGTCCGAGGAAGGACAGCGACGCCTCGGCGAGGATGACGTGCCCGAGTTCGACGGTGGCGACCACGAGGATGGGTGCCGCCGCCGACGGCAGGATGCTGCGGGTGACCAGATGCCAGGTACGCGCGCCCAACGTCCGGGTGGCGTCGACGAAGTCGCGGCGTTGGATGGCCAGCACCTGGCTCCGGGTGACGCGGGCGAAGGTGACCCAGTTGGAGATGGCCAGCACGATGACGACGTTGACGACGCTCGGGCCGAGGATGGCGGCGATGAACACCGCGAGCAGGAGGGATGGGAAGGTGAGCTGCACGTCGGCCAGGCGCATCAGGACGGCGTCGAGCCAGCCGCCGAAGTATCCGGCGGCGACCCCGGCCGCGATGCCGATCAGTCCGGCGAGGACCAGCGTCGCCAGGCCGACGGTGATCGACACCCGGGCGCCCTGGAGCATCTGGGCGAAGATGTCCTGGCCGACCTGGTCGGTGCCGAAGATGGCCACGCTGCCGTCGGGCAGGCGGGTGCCGGGTGGCTTCAGGCGTACGCCGAGATCCGTGGCGACCGGGTCGTAGCGCAGCAGGATCGGGCCGATCGCGGCGGCGGCCACGTACAACGCGATGACGATCAGGGAGCCGATGATGCGGGGCCGGCCGAGTTTGGTTCGGGGATTGGTCGCAGCAGCGGTCGATGGAGGCGCCGACTCCGGCTGCTGTGTCACGGCGCGGTCCGTGGTGGTTTCCATGGTCACCGTCCCAGTCGGATGCGCGGGTCGAGGTAGCCGTACAGCACGTCGACGATGAGGTTGATGAGAACGAACCCGCCGGCGATCAGCAGGATGGCGGCCTGCACGACGTTGTAGTCACGGGCCGAGATCGAGTCGATCAGGAGCCGTCCCACGCCGGGCCAGGCGAACACGGTCTCGACGATCACCGCGCCGCCCAGCAGCTTGCCGAATTCCAGACCGGCGACGGTCACGATGGGAATCAGCGCGTTGCGGATGGCGTGCGGGAAGATGACGATCCGTTCGGACAGGCCCTTGGCGCGGGCCGTCTGGATGTAGTTCTCGTGGACGACGTCGAGCAGGCCGCTGCGGGTCAGCCGGATGAGGATCGCGACGAACGGCAGCGCGAGCGTGATGCCGGGCAGGATCATCCGGTCCAGCCCGCCCTGCCCGCCGCTGGCCAGCCAGTGCAGTTGGCGGGCGAAGACCAGGATGAACACGATCCCGATCCAGAAGGACGGCATCGACTGCGACAGCAGCGCGAATACCGACACCACTCGGTCGGCGAACCGGTTGACCCGCAGCGCGGCGACGACGCCGAGCGAGATGCCCAGCACGAGCCCGATCGTCATCGCGACGGCCGACAGTTGCAGCGTGGCCGGGAACCGATCGAGTACCAGCCCCATCGCGTCGCGGTGGTAGCGGTAGGAGTCGCCGAAGTCCAGGGTGGCCACATCGGCCAGGTATCTGCCGTACTGCACGACAAGTGGGCGGTCGAGCCCCATCTGTTCACGCAGCTGCGCCAGTTCGTCCTGAGTGGCGTCGGAGCCGAGGATCAGCTGCGCCGGATCCCCTGGGACCAGGCGCAGCACCAGGAAGACCACGGTGACTGCGCCCCACAGGACGAAGACGGCGAACAGCATGCGACGGACGAGGTAGGCCGTCATGAGGGGACCGATCGGAGTCGGCCAGAGGGTGTCGACATCGCAGGCACTCCAGCTGGGGCCACGCCGGGACGCGTGGCGTCGAGGGATTCCGGGAGTCGGGCGCTGGGAGCGGGGGAGGCTCCGAGTGGTACGCCGGCTGTCGGGCCGACCGGATCCGAGGGCTCGCGGGGCGTCTCGGCGGCGCTACATTAACGTTAATGTGACTGCGGCCCGATGCTAGGCGGCACAACATCCGCCGTCAAGACCAATAATCGGTGCCTTGACACTCGGAGAACATTAACGTTAACGTTCCGGCCACGACGCCGCCCAACCCCTTTCAGGAGCGTGGCATGACCACATCGGAGCGGCCGGACACGGCCGCCGCCCTTCGTGACGCGATCGTCTCGGCCGACCCCCGGCTGTCGAAGTTCTCGCCGCTTCGCCGGATCCTCGTCCACGACGACTTCAACACCGGTACGCACGGCTGGACCGAGCTGATCGGCAACTACAACGGAGTCGGCGATCTGTCCACCGTCGACGACCACATGCGCGACTTCCGCCCGCCGCAGCTGTCGAACTGCACGTTCTTCGACACCGGCACACACGGCGCCATGAGCGGGTCGTACGCGCTGAAGCTGGCCACGCGCCCGTACACGGGGCACACCGCGACCGCCATCCGGCGTCTGACGATGAGCGGACGGGGCCTGCTGCAGATCGAGGCCTACCTGACCTTCAAATCGGAGGCGACGATCGGTGGCGAGGGCCCGGACAAGTTC
Organism: Hamadaea sp.; assembly: GCA_013361475.1. Taxonomy (GTDB): domain Bacteria; phylum Actinomycetota; class Actinomycetes; order Mycobacteriales; family Micromonosporaceae; genus Hamadaea. The sequence goes on along the minus strand of JABFYB010000397.1, from coordinate 4,946 downwards.
GGCGACGTGACCTGGGACGGCAACTTGCACCCGTCGGAGGCGCAGTTCGGCTGCTTCACCGTGGCCACCGACCTCTGCGGCGACGGCGGCCTGCGTTACCACACCGTCGCCCGGTACCTGAACACCACATTGGACAACAAGCTCGCCCGCCAATGGGTGTACCCGACCGTCCCGGAGCCCACGCCCCGTGAGCACCTCGAAGGCAAGATCAAGCTGGCGTACGCCGCGGACTTCACCGCGCCGAACCCGGAGGACTGGAAGCCGTTCGGCGAACCGCAGGAGCTCTGCTACAACGAGGTGCCGACCAAGGTCAACTGGCATTACCTGCGCTGGGTGATCGACACGTCCGAACGGCGCAACGTCGAACTCCAGCTCAACGACCGCGTGTACGACATGTCCGCGTTGCCGGTCCCGCCGTATGAGGAGCGCTACGACTCCCTGGAGAACCTGCTGAACTTCTACTTCTCGGTGCGGACCCACTCCGGCGTCCGCAACTTCCTCTTCCTGGATTCCGTACTCATCTCCACGGAGTGGTGACGCCATGCGGCAGGCATTGACAGCGGTCCTCGAGCGGGACACCACGTTCACCGGCGACTTCGTCACCGAGCCGTACGAGGCGGCCTGGGCAGGGGAGGCGCGCTGGTTCGTCAACGCGCTCGGCGTCTCGGCGGGCACTGTCGTCCGGTTGGTCACCCAGATCTCGCCCGATGGCCTGACCTGGTGCGACCTCGACGGAGCGGAGCACGAGGTCGCCGGTCCAGGTCTGGTAACCTGGCCGGTCAGCCATTTCGGTCAATGGCTGCGGGTGCGGGGGACAGTGGCGGGCGACGAACCGTCAGCGACCTTGCGCATCTATCTCACAGCGAAGAGCTGAGCGACCGGCACCGGCGTAGGAGCAAGAGAGAGGCACGCGGATGGCAGAGCCCCGCCGGCACACGCTGCGGGACATCGCCGCGACGTTGAACCTGTCGGTCAACACCGTCTCGCGTGCGCTCTCGGGCAAGGACGGCATCAGCGACAGCACCAGGGCGTTGGTTCAGGCCGAGGCGGAACGGGTCGGCTACGTCCCCAACGCCCTGGCGCGGTCCCTCGTCCTGGGCTCGGCCACCACCATCGGGCTGGTCATCACCAACCCGTCCAACCCCTTCTACGCCCAGCTGATCTCCACCGTCGAGGTACGCGCCCGGCAGCACGGTTACTCGCTGCTGCTCGTCGTCACCGATGAGTCGGCCGACAACGAGATGAGAGCCGCCGAATCACTGCTGCGATCCTCGGTCAGCGGCGCGATCGTGGTCCCGGTCCAGGTCGGCGCCGATCCCTGGCGGCGGCTCGGCGCGGCCGGCGTACCGACCGTGCTGCTCAACCGTGACCTGCCCGAACTCGGCTTCCGCTTCGTCGGGACCGATAACGAGCTGGGTGGATACCGGGCTGCCGAGCACGCGATCCTGCGGGGCGCGCGGTCCATCGTCGTGCTCGAGGAAGACCTGCCGATCACGACGATCGCGCATCGCCTCGCCGGGGTCCGCCGGGCCATGACGGAGGCGGGGCTGCCGGTGCCGCGCGGCAGCGTCATCTCCGTCCCCACCCCCCGCTATGAGCAGGCCGCCTTGCCATGGCAGCCGGAACAGGCGTACCAGGTGGCCCGGCGGCTGCTGCGGCGCAGCAAACTGCCGGACGCTGTCGTCGTCGGCAATGACTACTTCGCCCTCGGCCTCTACCGGGCGCTCGAAGAACACCAGCTCAAGGTGCCGGACGACATGATGGTGATCGGCTTCGGAGACTATCCGTTCGCCGGGTTCCTGTCGCCGGCCCTGACCACCGTGCGGCTGCCCGCGGAGGAGGTGGGCACCATCGCCGTGAGCCTGCTCGTCGAGGAGATCACCGGCGCGCCCAGCGGACGCCCGCTCAAGCAGCTCATCGCGCCGCAGCTGGTCGAACGGGCGTCCACGGCGCGGGCGGTTCGCGGCCTGGCCGCGATCAGTAGGTGATGAAGCTGTACAGCGCCTTGTGGTTGGACTTGGTCGAGGCCACGGTGTATCCGATCGGTGAGGCCTGCACCGTTCCCCGGACGAACAAATAGTCGATCTTGTTCGATCCGTTGGTCGCCGCGGTGCCGTAGCCGGTCATGCCGTAGCCGCTCAGCGTGCTCGCCGGAATCCCGGTGCGGTTGGCGTCGATGCCGACGATCCGGATGGTCGAGGCGTTCATCAGGCTGGTCGCGTCGGCCCCCAGGTGGATGCCGGTCCCGCCGATGCCCGTGTCGCCGTCGCCCGCGCAGGCGTTCTGCCGGTTCTCCTGCGGCAGGTGCATGGTCGCGACGAAAACGCTGGTGCCCGTGTCCTTCAAGGTGAATCGCGCGGCGATCGCGCTCGTGCGCTTCCACTTGTACGCGTACGTCGTGCCGTCGTCGGCGTTCGGCGGCTTGTAGAGGGTGCATCCGGCGCCGCCGGCGTACGCCGTGCCGGGCTTCAGCCATCCGGCGCTCCAGTACTTGGACACGGCGGTCAGACTGAGCCGCGCCGAGTTGTAGACGATGGCGTTGGTCTGCTTCTTCTTCAGATCCCCGAGCGACTGGTCGTCGCAGTTGTGCGTCGAGCCCCACGGTTCGGGGTCGTCCCAGACCACGATCGCCTTGAAGGTGCCCGCCGCCAGCCCGAACTTGGCCGACAGCTGATCGGCGTACGCGCTGGCCTGCCCGGTTCCGCGTACCTGCTGGACGATCAGCACGTCCGGGGTCTTCACCGCGCTGGTGCCGGTGTGACCGGTGTCGTCGACCAGCATCGACGTGAGATGGTCCGGGCCGGAAATGCGAGTGCACGATCCGTCCGCGTTGTTGACGACCAGGTTCTCGATGTTGTTGTCGTAGACACGCAGCACCCGGTCGGCGGCGTGGGCCGGGACCGGGTACGCGACCACGACCGCCAGGGCGGCGGCCGCCGCGGCGAGCCGAACCGGAGCAGAGGTGAGGGACATGCCGCCATCGTGCTCCTCGTGTCTACAAGGGAGCTACAGCCCGGCAACACTACGGCGTCGGCTACCGCGGTCCGATGGTCCGTATGTGCCGGGCCTCGTCGAACGCGCGGGCGTCCACGCCACCGCTCTGATCGCGTGGCCGGGCGAACACACTGGCGAAGTAGCAGACGATCGACCCGGCGCCGCCCTGGCTGTCGGGCAATGTCAGGCACAGCATCCGATCCTGAATCCGTTCGGGGATCGCGGCGAAGGCCAGCATCCCGGCCCGCGTGGCCTCGTCCGCCTCCTCGATGATCAGCGGGTGGTAGACCCGGGTGTGCAGGTGCATCGCCTGTACGCCGCCGAAGAGCACCGAGAAGCTTTCCGGCTCGTCCGGCTGTGCGAACGAGTGCAGGATGAGCCGTGTATGGCTGACCATGTAGTGCCGCAGGCGGAAAGGGCGCTCGATCACGACTCGCTCCATCGGCCCATGGTGCGCTGGGGAACGGCGATCGGCCAGCCGCCTCGGATCGGCGGGTGTAGACCGGGCGGCGCCGGGTAGTCGAAAGGCCATCGGACACGTCACGCCGTATCGGAGGTGGGTTCGATGCAAAGTCGTGCCAAGATCATGGGACACGCGGTTCACCCGATCCTGATCGTGTTCCCGCTCGGGCTGCTGAGCACCGCCGTCATTTTCGACATCATCTACCTGTTCAGCGACCGGCCCAGCTTCGCCCTCGCCGCGGCGTACGCGATGGCCGGAGGCATCATCGGCGGCCTGATCGCGGCGGTGTTCGGGTTGATCGACTGGACCGGCATCGAGTCCGGCACCCGGGCGAAACGGATCGGCGCCGTCCACGGGCTCGGCAACGTCCTCGTAGTCGCCCTGTTCACCGTCAGCTGGCTGCTGCGCACCGGTGGCGATCTGTGGCAGCCGGGTGTGCTGGCGATGGTGTTCAGTTTCGCCGGGCTCGCCCTCGCCGGGGTGACCGGCTGGCTGGGCGGGGAACTGGTCGAACGCCTCGGCGTCGGAGTGGACGAGGGCGCCAACGCCAACGCGCCCAACTCGCTGTCGCATACGCCGGCCCACGTACGCCACTGATCTGTCGGTGGCCGCTGGGATGATGGCGGTATGGCGTACGACAAGGAACTGGCCGAGCGGGTGCGCGAAGTCGCGCAGAGCGAGCCGGGCTGGTCGGAGAAGCGCATGTTCGGCGGCCTGGCCACGCTCGTCGACGGCAAGCTGGCGTTGGCCGTGAGCACCCACGGCGGCCTGCTCGTGAACGTGACGGGTGACCAGGCCGAGGCGGCGCTGGCCGAGCCCGGGACGGAAGTGGCCGTCATGGGCGGCCGGGAGATGCGCGGCTGGGTCCGGGTCGAGCCGTCGGCCTGCGCCGACGACGCCGTGCTCGGCCGCTGGGTCGCCCGTGGGGTGGCCGCGGCGCGCGGCCGGAAGCGTTCGCGCTGAGCCTCACACCAGCGGCCCGCGATACGACTTGGTTCAAAGACCTTCCGGTCTGGTAGTGTTCAGCGGGCCGTGAGTCGTCCAAGGAGGTGAGCCCCCATGAACACTGCATCCATGCGGGTGCTCCCCCAGCCGTCACGGTCGGGCGAGTGACATAGGTCTCGCCGGGGGCGCCGCAGGCACTCCGAGAGGACAGACCTATGCAACCTACGCATTTCGCGCGCAATGTCGGCGACCCTTCAGTAGAGATCACGCGGATCTCCGACCGCCATTGGCACGCACTGGAAGACGATCAGGTCGTCGGGCGGGGCGAGGCTTCCCCGCGCCCGGACGGGCGGCTCTTCCTCAGCATCGACGCCTGGCACGGCACCACCTTCGATCGGCTCGCCCGGGCGATGCTGGCCGGCCTGCCGAAGCCGCTCTACACGGTGGTGGATGAGGCCGATCACGAGTTGAGACATCAATGGGAGCGGTCCGGGTTCACGACCGGACGCCGTGAATGGGAGCTTCTCGTCCCCACTGGTCCGCA
>JABFYB010000192.1 GCA_013361475.1 Hamadaea sp. | reverse complement strand
GGCGCGTACCACCTCGCCCGGCCCAACCTGTCCACCGGGACCGTGCAGGCCGACTTCCTCGCCGCGAACGGCGGCGCCTGGTCCGCCGACGGCAAGACCCTCCCGGCCGCCCTCGACATCGAACCCAATCCGTTCTCCGGCGGATACTGCTACGGGTTGACCCAGACCGCCATGGTGAACTGGATCAACGCCTTCCTCACCGAGTACCGGGCCCGCACGACCCGGTGGGCGGTCATCCACACCACCTTGTCCTTCTGGAAGATCTGCACCGGCAACTATGCCGGCTTCGCCACGAAGAGCCCGCTGTCGATCATCCGCTGGGACACCGGCCCGGGCACCCTCCCGGCGGGGTGGAGCGTCTACACCTTCTGGCAGTCGACCAACTGCCGGACGACCTCCGGCATCACCGGCTGCGCCGACGGCTCCGTCTTCAACGGCGCCTACGACCGCCTGGTCGCGCTCGCCAACAACACCTGACCGGTGCGGAGCCCGGTCGCCGCCCGCACGCGGCGACCGGGCAATCGGTCACGGACCGGCGCAGGGCGTCCCGTTGAGGGTCACCAACGACGGCTTCGGATTCGCGTACGCGCCACCGACTGTGGCATTGAAGCCCACGTACGCAGTGGCACCGGGCTGGAGCCGAGCGTTGTAGGACTCGTTGACCGCCGAGACCACGGCGCCCGACTGAGTCACCCGGCCCATCCACGCCTCACGGACCTTCTGGTCACCGGTGAAGGCGAACCGGACCGTCCAGCCGTCGACCGTGGTCGTGCCCGTGTTGGTGACCGCGATCTGCGCGGTGAACCCCGCGCCGTCCGCCCACGGGCCGTAGTTGTCGTACGTCACCCGGCAGGACGGGGAACCGGCCGGCTGGGCGGCACCCTGATCGGCGAGGAAGGACGACAACCACGCCAGCGACGAGTTCCAGTTGATCGCCACCTCGTTGGTCGCGTACGAGTTGATGTCGTCGACGTAGCAGAACATCGGCTTGCAGCCGGCCAGCAACTGCTGGGCGAACGGGTCGTCCAGTCCCGCGTTCGCACCGCCGGCGAGCGAGCCCGCGGGCGGGTGCGGCAGCGACGCGTCGAGCTGGTGGCTGTAAATCCGAGTGTGCTGGTTCTCCGACGCGTGCTCGCCCCAACCGGTCACATAGGACTGGTTGAGCGCGTTGCGGCCGAGAATGTAGTCCATCGCCTGGACCGCGCCGTCCCGGTACGCGGCCACGCCGGACAGGTCGTACGCCGTCGCGAGGACGATCGCGTTGTTGATGATGTTGCTGTTGCCGCCCCAGAAGTACGCACCCGCCGTGCCGGGCATGGGCAGCCCGTACGCCTGACCGGCCTGCGTGGCGAGGTAGGCGTCGGCCGCCGTCAGCACCGACTGGCGTACGCGGGACTTGTCCGCCGCCGGCAAGGCGCTCGGGACGGTGGCCAGGTCGAGCCGGCCGAGAGCGGCGGTGCTGCCCCAGCTGAAGCCGGTCGCGCTGAACACGTCGCCGGTGTGGTGGCGCGAAGCGGTGACGTCGGCGAGGTACGCGGCCGCACCGGTGGTCAGGTACAGCTCCGCCGCCGCCCAGTAGAACTCGTCGCTGACGTCGTTGTCGCTGTAGGAGCCACCACCGTTGCCGTCATTAGGATCGGCGTAGATCGCCGGGTGGGCCTTCGCCGCCGTGTACGCCTTCTTCGCCGCCGCCAGCGCACGATCGGCGAACGCCTTGTCGTAGGGGGCGAACAGGCGGGCGCCCTGAGCGGCGACGGCCGCGAGGTTGAGGGTGGCCGCGGTGGACGGCGGGTGCAGCTCGCGCGGCTGCGGATCGTCCTGGGGCTGCAACGGCAGGCCGGTCCAATTGCGGTCGTGCACCTTGTGGTGCGCCATGCCGGCCAGCGCCTGACCGTCGGGGACCTGCATGCGCAGCAGGAACTCCAGCTCCCAGCGCGCCTCGTCGAGCACGTCCGGCACGCTGTTGCCCCGTTCGGGCACGCGCAGCGTCGAGTCGCCGAGCCCGGCGCCGAACCGGCCGGTCACCGCCGTCTTCGTCCGCTCGTACGCGCCGAGCAGCTGCGCCGTCGCGATACCGCCGTTGACGACGTACTTGCCGTGGTCACCCGCGTCGTACCAGCCGCCGCGGACGTCCAGCCGGTAGTCGCAGACGCCGGCCTGGCACGGCACATCCGTGTCGCCCTGGTTCGGGGCCACGCCCAGATGCCCGGCCGGGCGGGCGTACTGGTCGCCGACGAGCGAACCGTCGATGGCGATGCCGCTGCGCTGGGTGTAGAAGAACTGCAGGGAATCGGAGCGCAGCTGCTGATACACCGCGCCGATGTCGAACGGGTGACTGGTCTGCCCGTCGGCCACCAGCGTGTACCCGGTTCCTGCCGTGGCGTACCCGCTGAAGTCGATGGTGTGGACGTTCTGCCCGGAAGCGGCGTCGATGCCGCGTGGCGTCGTCAGGCCGGTGGTGACGACGGAGCCGGCGCCGTTGTGGAGTTCCCACGGCAGCGCGGTGGTCGCCTCGGTGACCAGCGTGGCGTGCTTGGGGCCGGTCGGCAGGTAGCCCACCTGGTTGACCCGGACCCGCGGGCCGGTGTCCGGCACGTAGGGCGGCTCCTCCTCGCCGCCGAGCAGCGAGACGTTGTCGATGCACAGGCTGTACGCGGCGGTGTTGCCGCCCACCTGGAACGCGACCTGCGCGGCGTCGGTGTCCTCGGTCGCGGTGAAGGTGTACGCGAAGTGCCCACCCGCCGCCGTCATCGGGATGTCGCGGGCGAAGTAGGAGGTGTACGGCGAGGCGCCGAGCTGGACGACGACCCGCACGGTCGCGCCGGGGTCGGCGGCGGCGTCGAAGGAGAACGCGTATTCGTGTCCGGCCAGCAGCGCCACGTCGTTCTGGCCGACACCGGCGTCCCACGGGTTGGCCAGCCCACCCGGCACGCTCGTGCACAGGCGTCCGTCGACCACGCCGGTCCCCGTGGTGCCGTAGGTGTACCAGCCGGAGGTTCCGTCGCCGAAGTCGCCGTTGTCGACCTGCTCGGGCCCGTCGCCGCCGGTACCGGAGTCCTCGCTGGACAACGAGACGTCGTCCAGGCAGAAGGTGTACGCCGTGGCGGCGCCGAGCTGGAAGGTCAGGGTGCCGTTGGCCGAGTCGATTCCGGCGGTGAAGGTGTAGGTGAACGTCTGCGCCGTGGGCGTGAGCGCGACGTCCCGGGACAATGCCGCGGTGTACGGCGCCTCGTTCAGCTGGACGTTGGCCTTGACCGTGGTCGCGACGCTGGCCGAGGCGGAGAAGCGCAGCGTGTAGTCGGCTCCGTCGATCAGGGGTACGCCGTTGTGGCCGACGCTGACGTCCCACGGATTGGCGCTGCCCGAGGGGATGTCGGCACACATCCGTCCAGAGTCGACGGTGAGCGCGGTGTTGGCCGTCGCCCACCACGGGTCGGTGCCGGTGTCGAACGAGCCGTTCGTGATGTGCTCGACTGGCGCCGCGTGGGCGGGCACTGCCGAGGTCGTCGCAGAGGTGATGGCGAGCAAGGCGGCGCCGAGCGCACCGCCGATCCGCCGGAAGGCATGGGACATGGGGCGGTCCTTCCTGCAAAGAAGCTGGGAGCGCTCCCAGCATTTCGCGAATGTTGCCAGGTTACCGCTTCGCATGTCAATCCATGAATCACCGATGATGTGCCGGTGGGGCGGCTTCATTGGCACCCCACTCAGCGCCGGAAGGCGGCTACGCCACCAGCGGACGGCTCCGGCGTCGCAGCACCCCGAGCAGCGAGTCGAGCGACCAGGCCCCCGGACCGAGCACCGCGACGAGGAAGAAGCACCAGCAGAACAGCGCGGCCAATTCGCCGCCGTTCTTGAGCGGCACCAACGCCGTCGGCTGATGCACGACGAAGTACGCGTACGCCATCGAGCCGGAGCACAGCAGGGCGGACCACCGCGTACCCAGTCCGAGGAGGACGAGCACGCCACCGGTCAGCTGAATGACCGCCGCCCACCAACCAGGCCACTGCCCGGCGGGAATCGCGGCACCGGTGCCGCGATTGCCCCCGAGGATTCCGAACAACGACGCCGCTCCGTGCATCGTGAACAACAGACTGACCACGACCCGGAACAGTGCCACTGCGTGGGGCTGGAGCTCGGCCATTGACAATCTTGACTTCATGGCGATTAGAACCGTGTGTCCGATCAGCGGGTTCCCATCAAACCGTGACAGGTTCGGTGAGCATCGTCATATTGACATGTTACTATTGAAGTACTATGGGCACTCTTTGTACGCCCTGCGCGTAACTCCAGAGGGCGCCATGGTGACCACGGGTTATGCTCGCCTTGGGCAGTGCGCCTGCCCGAGCCTGACGGGATGCTCACGCCGTCCGTCACCCGAGGCCAAGAGGCTCCGACTCAGCGCGCCGAATGCCGTCGATGCTGCCCGCGTCGCTGTTCGGCGAGGAGCGTGAGGCCTCGCCGGAGGTTGCCATGGACGACACTCAGCCCGGTAACGACGACCGG
>JABFYB010000756.1 GCA_013361475.1 Hamadaea sp. | reverse complement strand
GGTCCGAATCTGCGCCTCCCCGACGAGTACGGCGTCTGACCAGCGCCCGAGGTGGTCCGGGGCTTCGTCCCCGTGGCGTGATCATTGCGTCAGCCATGCTGTTTACTCGGGCATTTCGCTTTCTGAAGCAGCATGGCTGACTCGATGATCAGGCGCTGTAGAGGCGGGCGGCGGCTCGGGCGGTGAGGGAGCGGAGTGCTCGGCGTTGTGGGTGAGCGACCAGATCCGAGCGTACGGCGAAAAACCCGTCACACTTCCTGCAGACCGCGACGGCGCAGCACGAACAGCAGCGCGACGCCGACGAGCACCAGGACCACGCCGCCGCCGAGGATCAACCGCAGGCCGGTGCCGGTCACCGGCATCCATCCCGGCGACTCACTGGGGCTGGTGCTGGGCGAGGCCGGGCCGGTGCCCGCTGCCGTCGGCGACGGGCTCGGCGGGTCGATCGGCGTCCAGCTCACTGTGTTGTCGGTGCTGGTCGACGCGGTGTTGCCCACCCCGGCTGCGCTGGTCGCCGCTCCGGCCGCGATGGCCGCGGTCACCGTGCCGGCGGTGGTCATGCCGGTGACGGTCACCGTGTACTGCGCGCCGCTCCCGCTGACGACCGTGGCGAGCGTGCCGCCCACGGTGCTCCCGGCCAGGCTGACGTCGGCCGCGTCGAACCCGGTGACCGGCTCGCTGAACGACACGGCGAACACGATCGACGCCGTCGACGTCGGATCGGCCTGGTCCGGTCCTTGATCGATCGTCACTCCGGGCGCCGCCGGGGTCCAGGTCACCGTGTTGTCACTGCTGGTCGACGCGCTGCTCGGGTTGCCCGCCGCGTCGGTCGCCGCGCCCGCGCCGATCGACGCCACGACCGTGCCGCCGGTGGTCATTCCCGTGACGTTCACCGTGTACGCCGTACCACTGCCGCTGACGGCCGCCGTGAGGGTGCCGCCGGCAGTGCTCCCGGCCAGGCTGACGTCGGCCGCGTCGAACCCGGTGACCGGCTCGCTGAACGACACCGCGAACACGATCGGCGCCACCGACGCCGGGTCGGTCTGGGTCGGCGTCTGGTCGATGCCGACGGTCGGCCCGGCGACGTCCGGTGTCCAGGTGACCGTGTTGTCGCTGCTCGTGGACGCGTCGCTCGGTTCGCCGCCGCCGTTGGTCGCGGCACCCGCAGGCACACTTGCCACGACCGTGCCGCCGGTGGTCATTCCCGTGACGTTCACCGTGTACGCCGTACCACTGCCGCTGACGACCGCGACGAGAGTGCCGCCCACTGTGCTGCCGGCGAGACTCACGTCGGCCGCGTCGAAACCAGTGACCGGCTCGCTGAAGGTCACGGCGAACGTGATCGGCGCCGCCGAGGCCGGGTCGGCTTGCGACGGGCCCTGGTCGACGGTGACCGTCGGCGCGGCCGCGTAGGCGGGCGCGGCGAGGAGGGGACTCAGCGCGATGGTCGTGCCGAGGACAAACGCGAGGGTGGCGCGAGCGGACATGCGGCTATCCCCGGGGAATCGTCGTTGACGGATATCTCAGGCTACCCTAGTGTCTCCAGGTAGTCAGGTCACCTTACTACCTCCGGGGGGCGCGCTGTGTACCTCGTCTTGGTCGGCTGCACGGTCGCCGCCGGAGTGGCGGTGTGGTTCGGCGTGTACGCCGGAGTGCTCGCACTCACGCGGTCGCCGAAGGTACGCCCAGCGGCGTCCACACCCGACCTGGGCGATGAGCCACCGGCCGTGGCCGGCCTGCTGGCCGGCGGATGGCGTACGCCGGCCGACGCCGGGCAGGCCACCTTGCTCGATCTGGCCGGGCGCGGGCTGATCGAGCTACGCCAGCCGGGTCGCGACGCGACACAGACGACAGTCCACGTGAACCAGTCGGGTTCCCGCGACGGGCTCACCGCGTACGAGCGCATGGTGCTGGACCGGGTCGAAGGCGTCGCCCGCACCGGCCCGGCGCCGGTGAGCGCGTTGACGTTCCGGGACGAGGGCGCCGCGCGTTCGTGGCACCGCCGGATCCAGGCGGAGGTCGTCGCCGACGCCCGCCGACGCGGCCTGTCCCGGCGGCGCTTCGGCGCCTGGGCGATCACCGTGCTCGCCGTGACCGGGATCGCCATCGGCATCGGCATCGCCGCCGTTGCAGTTGTCACCGCGCCGGCCGACGACGAGGGCGACACGGCGAAGTTCGGCATGATCGTGGGGCTGGCCCTGGCCGCGTACGGGCTGCGGTATCCCGGCGAACGCGACACCCCGGCCGGACGGGCTCGGGCCGCGCACTGGCTGGGCGTACGCCAGTGGATCCAGGCGCAGCCGGCGTTGGCGTACCAGCCGCCCGCCGCGGCGGCGTATTCCAACGGCTACCTGCCGTACGCCGCGGCGCTGGGCACGGCCCGGCTGGCTGGCGCCGTGCTGGATCTCGGGATGGGCAGCCGGAATTCGGTCTGGTCCCGACACGGCGGGCAGTGGCACCGCGTACGCGTCAGCTATCCCACCAACTACCGCCGCTACGGGCGAACGGTGTGGCAGCTCGCCTCCCAAGCCGTCCTGCGGCTGGTGGGAGGCATCGCGCTCGTCGTCTTCTACGACCGGCCGCGTGGGTGGCTCGCCGCCGTCTCCCCCAGGCTGCAGACGGATGTCTTCGACCTCCTCGAGCCGGCGTTCGTCGTCGTCGGCGTGGCCCTCCTCGCCTCCGGCGCTTACCTGCTCGTACGCACCCTGCTCGACGTCACGATGCGGCGAACCGTCACCGGCGAGATCGTCTGGATCGAGTCGTGGCGCGCCGACGACGGAGAGCGACGCTCCTACCTCGCCATCGACGACGGGCAAGGCGAACGGACGAAGGCCTGGGTGATCGCCGAGGCCGACGTGCGGCCCTACCACCATGGCGACACCGTCCGGGCGCTCGTCCGGCCGTGGAGCCGGCGAGTCCAGCGCCTGCAGATGGTCCAGCGCGGACGCCGCCCGGCCGAGGTGGCCGACGAGAAGGACATGGACCAGCTCATGACCACTCTCGTACGCGACCGGGTCGCCGCGGCGGCCACCCGTTCCCGGACCTGGATCGAGCGCGTCGCCGACGTCCTCGGCGGCTGACCGGCGACGAGGGGGCGCCCGCGGTGGGCGAGCTATCGGGTCAGCTGACGCCGGGCCTGCGCCCGCCACAGGTCGTTCGTCGGCCGGGCCAGCTCGGTCAGCTCCCGTTCCCAGCCGTTGTCCACCGGTACGGACGCCGCCGCGCACGCCGCCCGGGCCGCCTCGACGCTCACCGCCGGCACCACCAGCGCCTCCTGCCCGGAGGTGAGCACGATGCGCGCACGCCGCTTACCCAGGTACTCGATGGCGGCCACCGTTTCGTCGTTCGCGGCGGCGAACGCGGCGACCACAGTGGTCAGTTCTTCGGTCCCGAGCGATCGGCCGAGATCAGAGATCATCCCCATGGCCCATGCCTACCAAAGCTCACTTCGGGTCGCCGAGCGAGATCGCGCCGACACCAGCCTCAGCCGAAAACCTGAACCGCTGCGGAAAGGCGCTGGTGGGACGCGGGTGCCGACCGTTCCGTGGGGCGAGCCCGCGTACTCGGACAATGTCCGAACGGCTGACCACATACTCGTCCGAACGGACACGAGGATCTGCAACGAATTGATCACAACGTGTCAGTAGGTGAATCTCTCGACCGGTTGGTGGGTACATCGTTCCTCATGCCCTCGCCCGCTCCCCCGTCCGGCCCGCTCGACCGCGACGACCTTCTGGTCGGCCGGTATCGCGTCGTCGAGGCCCTCGACTCCGGCGGCACCGCCACCGTCTGGCGGGCCCGGGACGAGCACCTGGACCGGGACGTGGCGATCAAGGTGCTCGCCGCCCGGCTCGCCGCCGATCCGGCGTCGCGAATCCGGCTACGGGTGGAAGCCCAGGCACTGGCCTCGCTCGACCATCGACACATCGCGACGGTGTACGACTACGGCGTGGCCGACACAGCCGCCGGTCCGGTGCCGTTCCTCGCCCTCGAACTGATCTCCGGCATCGCCCTGTCGACCCAGCTCACCGGCGGCCGGACCGTGCCCTGGCGGAAGGCCGCCGCGATCACCGCCCAAACGGCCGCCGCCCTCGCCGCCGCCCACGACCGCGGCATCGTCCACCGCGACGTCTCCGCCGCGAACATCCTTTTGACGACCACCGGCGTGAAGCTGATCGACTTCGGCATCTGCGTCACCTCCGGCCACCGCGACCTCGACGACGAGCTGCTACTGGGCACCCCCGCCTACATCGCGCCCGAACGTCTCGAAGGCCACCCCGGGGCGTACGCGTCCGATGTGTTCTCCCTAGGCGTGGTCCTCTACCGGATGCTCACCGGCCGGGCGCCCTTCCCCTCGGCCACCGACCAGGACCTGTTCACCGCACACCGCACCTGGTCGCCCCGGCCGCTGCCGGCTGCCCTGAACGTCCCGGACACCATCGCCGGGCTCTGCCATCTAGCCCTGGCCAAAGACCCCGCCGCCCGGCCATCCGCTGCCGCCATCGCCCGCACCCTCGCCCCGTACGCCGACTCGGCCGTCGCCGAGCTGCTCCAGGAACAGCCGCCGGACCGGACGACGGCGCGCGTACCCGAAGCCCCGCTCCGCCGAAGCCGCCTCCGCCGCGCCCCGCAGTACGCCGTAGCCGCCGCGATCCTCGTCGCCGCCGGCGCGGTCACCGCCTGGGCCTTCGGCGACCGGGATACCGATATGCCGACCGAAAGCCTCGCCGCGGCACCGAGCGCCGGCACCACGACCCATGAGTGCGCGGTCACCTACCAGAATCGCCACGACGACGGCCGCGCCTTCAGCGCCGACATCACCGTCGCCAACCTCGCGAACACCGATCTCACCACGACCACGCTCACTCTCGAGCTCCCCGGCGACCAGCTCGTCCTGCCGGGCGACACGTGGATTCAGCGCGACCGGACAGTCACCACGCACCCGATCACCCTGGCTCCCGGCGCGGCCACCCGGCTGAGTCTGAGCGGCGCCTACGCCACCAGCAACGCGTACCCGGTCCGGTTCCGCCTCGGCGACCGGACTTGCTCGGTCACGATCCTCGGGCCGGCCGGCACCCCGATCACCACCCCGACCGCAGCGGGATCCCCGGCTGCCACACCCGTAGGCCTGCCCGGCAGCCCGTCTGCGCCCGGCCAATCGCCTAGTGCGGCGCCCGACGTCACCGGTACGCCGACCGCCGGGACCACCGCGACCAGCGATCCCACCGCCGGAACCAGTACGCGGGCACGACCGACGCCCAGCCGGACCAGCCCCAGTCGACCAGGGCCGGCGCAACGCTAGATCCCGGGCCGGCACGGTCGGCGACGCAAGCCAGGGATACACCGCCACGGTGTGCTGACACGCCGGCTGCCGCCCGGTACGCCGGCTCAGGCGGGCATCGACACCCGGCCGAGGACGATGCCCGCCTCCCAGCGCGTACCGACGCCCAGCGCGTCGAGGATCCGGCCGACGTCACTCGTGACCGTTCGCGGCGACACCCCTTGCAGGCGCGCGATCGTGGCGTCCTTGTGCCCCTGCGACAGCAGGCTCACGGTGGTCAGCTGCCGTTCGGTCAGCCGCACCAGGCCGGGGACGTCGTGGATCGGCATCGCTTCGCGCTTGATCTCGGTCCACAGCCCACACAGCTCGGCCACGAGGTCGGGGTGGCTGCAGAGCCAGGCGGTCGGCTGCCCCTGGACGCTCAGCGGGCCCGGAAACAGCGCCAGCCGTTCGTCGATCGCCAGGCCCGACAGTTCGACCTCACCGACCCAGGCATCCGGATGACACACCGCGAGCAGCGCCATGTGCTGCGCGTTGTTGACGCCGGAGGCGATCACGTGACCCTCCAGCCCGCGCGCCCACCACCGCTGGTTGACCGCACGCTCGCGGCGCAGCGGGTCGAAGAGCATCCGCGGCTGCAGGTTGTGGACGATCGACCGGGTGGCTCGCTCCAACTGGCCCAGGCGCGTGTTGATGGTGGAGATGCCGACCCCGAAGAGCTTCATCCCGGGATCCTCGTAACCGCCCTCGGCGGCCTCGGCGATTCGGCGTTGCACCGCCAAGCGCAGGTCCCACGAGCGCTCCGTGAGCGACTTCCGCTCCTCCGTCATGCCGGGCAGCGTACCGAGCGGGGCGTCGGCCCAGGGTCGATCAGCGCCCCGGCTTGGACGCCTTGCCGTCGAGCCACAGCGGCTCCGGCTCGGTGCCGACTCGATCGCCGTTCTTGAGGACGTGCACGATCGCCATGCCATGACCTTTGCCGAGGCCGTAGGCGTCGCTCAGCCAGGTGAGGATCTCGCCGGCCTTGGTCTTCTCATCGAATCCCTGCTCGGTCGCCTCGTCGATGAGCTGCCGGGGCGTCCGGCCGGTCTTCGTCTCGATGTTGTCGAGGTATGCCTGGAAGGACATCGTGCGTCTCCGTTCTCGTCGGTCTACCCGTATGACGGTTCGAGAACGGAGAACTCATCGCTCGCGGCACGAGAAAACGCCGGGGATCCGGAGGGCGCGTGGCGCAGGCGGCCGCACGCCGCATCGAGCGGTGGCCGCCTGCGCCATCGGCGGCTTAGAAGTCGCCGCCGAAGTCTCCCCCACCGAAGTCGCCGCCGCCGAAGTCCTCGTAACCGCCACCGTCGTATCCGGTCTCGGTGGCACCGGCGTCCTCGAAGCCGGCCGAGTCTGCTCCGGCGTCCTCAGCCCCGCCCCCGTCGGCGGCCTCGGCGTCAGGCGCGAACGCGTCGCTGATCATGTCGCCGATGATCATGCCGCCGAAGAAGCCGAGCGCCGCGCCGCCGAGACCAGCCGCGAGGGCTCCGCCCATGCCGGGCCGACCGTGGTAGCCGCCGTACTTGTAGCCCTGGTGACCATGGCCGGAGTAGCCGTACTGACCTGGCCGTCCCTGCGGCGCGTAGCCGGGCTGCGGCTGGTGCGGCTGCATGAACGACCCCGGTGCCGCGGGCGCCGGCTGGCCGAGCTTGTCCAGCGCGGCGACCACCCAGCGGTCGACCTCCGCGGTCCAGCCGTTGTCCGCCGACAGCCGTGCGACCTCGGCCGCGGAGACGTCATGCCGGTCCGCCGCGCCCGGCCGGGACGCCAGCTCGACGAAGATCGTCGTGGTGTCCGGGCCGGCTCCCGCGAACAGGAACGTCAGCATCGGGATGTGCGGGCCGGGTTGCTGTCCCTCCGGGATGGGGGCGTAGAACGTGATGGCCTGCGCGGCCGGGACGCCCAGGCCCGGAGTCGGGCGCAGCTCGTTGCGGACGAACCGGCAGCCGATGGTGCCGAGCGCGTCGACGATGCTCTGCGGCACCTGGCCGGCGTCCACCACGACCGGGTCGAAGTCGGTCTTGCCACTACCGGACGCGACCGACACCTCGGTGCGTACGCCCAGGCCGACGCCGGGCATCGTCTTGCCGTAGAGCCGGGTGAACGGCGTGTTCGCCGGCAGCGGGACGGTGAACGGGATCGACGGCGTCTGCCCGTCCATCACCCGCAGGCCGCCCGCGACCGGGAACCGGCCCAGCTCGATCTCGCCTCGCGATCCACCCGCCAGCACGATCAGCGTGATCGCCGAGACGTCGGTGTCGGACTTGGCGCGCAGGTTGACCTGGCCGGACAGCTGACCGCCGGTGGCGGGCACGTGCGCGGACAGCACAGTGTCGACCTCAACCCCACCGAAGCCGAGCCCGGCGAGCAGTTTCTTGAAGACCATCTGACGCGGTTCCCTTTCGTGTCGAAAGTGCCCGAAGAAGCCGAGGCGATCCGCCGTGCGGGCCGATAGGATCAGCCACGCCGAGAAACTATCACGTGAAACTGTACGGTTGCTGGAAAGGCCTGGTCGTGGCACTCATGCGGATCGGTGAACTCGCTTCGGCAGCAGGTGTCAGCCCGCGGACCGTCGACTACTACACCCAGCTCGGTCTCCTCATGCCCGCCGAGCGCACCGCGAGCGGCTATCGCCTCTACGCAGCGGACGCGGTCGGCCTGATCGCCGCGATCCAGACGCTCGAGCAAGCCGGCCTTCGCCTGGAGGCCATCGCCGACCACATGCGCCAGACCACCGACAACCTCCCTGGCTCCGTCGACCAGCTCGGCCGAACCGTCCAGGCGCTACACCAGCTGGCCAACAGCGAAAGCGGCGCCGAGGCCAACGCCATCGTCACCGCCCTGATCTCCCGTGCCCACCAACTCGTCATGACCGCCGCCGACCTTCTCGGCACCCTCCCGGGGATCTGAATCGCGGCGCTGTGCTCAGGCGCAGAAACGGGGTGGGCCCATGTGCGCCCACCCCGTTTCGTTCGTGGGAACTACTCCCAGTAGGACCGCCAGCAGCAGTTCGGCGCCGCCTGCCACTTGTAGTGCAGCAGGTTGTCGATGCCGGTCACCTTCACCCGGATGGTGCCGCCGTTGGTGGAGAAGTAATCCGCGTACACGCCGGTGTACGCCTTGAGCTGACCGCCGAGCGAGGCCCAGCCGCTCCAGCCGCCGCCCGACAGCTGCCACTTGTGGTTGAGGTCGCCACCGGCCGCGCGGCCGAAGATCTCCAGGC
This sequence comes from Hamadaea sp., assembly GCA_013361475.1. Classification (GTDB taxonomy): domain Bacteria; phylum Actinomycetota; class Actinomycetes; order Mycobacteriales; family Micromonosporaceae; genus Hamadaea. The sequence continues at coordinate 9,497 of JABFYB010000756.1, read as the reverse complement.
GGCCGTCCTGGTTGTGGGTGACCCCGACACCGCTGGAGACGATGCCGCCCAGGCTGTAGTTCCCGCTGTCGATCGGGCCACCCGGCGTCGTCGCCCACGCGTGCCAGACGGCGCCGTCGCCGCCGACCCAGAACTTCTCGGCCCGGCCGTCCGAGTTCTTTTCCGTGACGGTCGCGCCCCAGTCACCCGCGTGCGCGGGGCTGGGCGCCACGATGAGCGCCGCCACGAGCGTCGCCGCCGCGATCAACGCCTTACCGCTCGCCTTCCAGACCTGAGCGACCTTGCTCGGGCGTACCGGCTCGGATGTGGATACTGACATTCGCTTCTCCTCCGCTCGCGCGCCTCATTGGCTGCGAGAGGAAGCCTGCGCCGCCGGCCATGACGAATTCTTGACGCCGAAGCCGGGAATCTTGACTACACATTGTCACCGAAGGGCGCTGCGGCGACCGGAACCACCGGACGGTCCAGGTCCGCCAAGCGCCGGCGCACCTCGGCCACGCGGTCATGCTCCAATTCGGACAGCTGCTGCTCGGCCTGCGTCCACTCGACCCGGGCTCCCTCCGGGTCGCCGCGGTCCACCAGGACGGCGCCCAGGTGAATGTGCGACGCGGCCAGGTAGTAGGGATCCTCGCCACGCCTGAAGTACTGGATCGCCCGCTGAAAACAGTCGACCGCGTTCTCCAGGCGCCCCAACCGGTGATAGGCACAGCCCAAGGTGTCCCAGGTGGCCGCCCGGCCGAGCAGGAAGTCCTGGTTCGTCAACGCTTCCAGGGCCAGGTGGCCGTACTCGACGGCCTCCTCGAAGTTCCCCACGGTGTAGGCCAGCCAGGCCATGCCGTTGAGCGCGTTGCCTTCCCCCACCGGGTTGCCCGCTTGCCGGTTCAGGCGAATGGACCGTTCGTAGTACTCGCGAGACAGGGCGGGCTCGCCGGTGCGCTGAACCATCATCGCCAAAGTGGTCAGTGTCAACGCTTCGCCCGGCAGATCGCCGATCTCCTGTTGCACGCGGCACGCTTCCTCAGCCATGCCGCGGGCCAGATCCGCCTGCCCCATGCGGCTGTACGCGACCGCCAGGCTGTGCCGGATGTGCGCTTCCCCGGTCCGGTCGCCGTCGCGGACGACCGCGTCCAGGACGAGCCGCCCGCCCTCCAGCCGATCCTGCCAGTTGCCCCGCTGCTGCTCGAACTTGCTGAACGCCCAGCTGAGCCGCCAGGCGACCGAGGACAGACCCAGGTCGAGGGCACGCCCGACAGCGGCGGCGAGCACCGGGTACTCCGTGGCGAACCAGATGTGGGCCGCCTCGTAGTCGGCCATCGGCACGACCTGAACCCCGGGCACCGGATCCGGCAAGGTCAGATAGTGGTAGATCGGCGTCATCCGGAGCCGGGCGGCATGGCTGACGTGCAGGTAATGATGGAGAAGCCGCTCGCTCGCGGCCCGGCAGGCCGCTGTGCCTTCCTCCTCGTCGGCCAGCTCCCCGGCGTACGCCCGCAGCAAGTCGTGCATCGCGTACCGGCCCGGGCGGGTCTCGGACAGCAACTGCGCACCGAGCAGCTCCTGGATCAGCCGCCTCGTCTGACTCATCGGCAACGCCGCCAGGCTGGCCGCCGCCGGCACGCTGATGTCGTTGCCGATCTGCAGACCGAGCAGCCGGAACAGGCGCGCCCCACCGTCACTGAGCCGATGAAGCGACCACGAGAACACCGTCCGCGCGTCGATCGCCGGATCGTCGCTGGCCAGCGCATCCAGGGTGTTGCCGTCCTCGCATAGCTCCTGGGCGAGCACTGCCAGCGGCGCGTCCGGACGCAAGGCGATCCGGCTCGCCAGCACGGCCAGCGCCAACGGCAGCCCGGCGCAGCGGCCGACCATCTCTCGCAGTGCCTCCGGCTCGCGCGCCGCCCGATCCGCGCCGATGCGCCCGGCGACCAGCTTCGTCGCCTCCGTCTCGTCGAGCAGATCCACCGCGATCGCGCGGGCGGCGTACGCCACGAGCAGGCCCGCGAGGTGATTCCGGCTGGTCACCACGGTCCGAGCGGTGGGCGTGCCCGGGAGCAGCGGGCGTACCTGCTCCGCGTCACGCGCGTTGTCGAGGATGACCAGTACGCGCCGGCCGGCGAGCAGGCTGCGATACATCGCCGCACGGTCGTCGAGCCCTTGCGGCACCCGCTGGGACGGCACGCCGAGCGCCTCCAGGAACCCGTGCAGCGCAGCCGCCGGAGACGTCACCGCGCCGTTCGCGGAGAAGCCGTGCAGGTCCACATAGAGCTGTCCGTCCGGGAACTCGTCCACGGCGGCGCGCGCCCAGCGCACCGCCAGCGAGGTCTTTCCCACTCCGGGGGTGCCGTGCACGACGGTGATCTCCGCCGGCTCCTGCAACCAGTCGAGGTGTGCGGCCCGGCCGACGAAGCCGGTCACGCCGACAGGGATCTGCGCGGCCACCGCGACGACCGGTGCGCCGAGTTCGCCGCGAAGAATCGACTGATGCAGTTGCTGCAGGCCAGGCCCGGGGTCGACGCCGAGTTCGTCGGCGAGCGTACGGCGCAACCGCTCGTACCGATCCATCGCCTCCGGATCGCGTTCGGCCGCGTGCAGGGCCCGCATGAGCGCGTCGATGACCGGCTCGACGAGCGGATACCGCTCAGCCAGCCGCTCCAATACGCCGACCGCCGTCGCACCCCGGCCGAGACCGATCTCCAGCCCCGCCCACCGGACGACGGCGTCCCGATACTCGGCCTGCCAAAGATCCCGGCACTCGTCCACCCACACGCCGTCCATGCCGTCCAGCGGCTCGCCGCGCCACAACTCGATCGCGTCGCGTAGGAGCCCGGCCTGATCCGCTGGACTGCCGCCGTTCTCAGCCGCCGCGACCAACGCGCGGAAGCGATGCAGATCGACGGTCGCGACCCGAGGATCGAGGAGATAACCGGCCGGCTGCCGCACCAGCCGGGGTGGGTCGTCGCCGAGCCGGCCCAGCAGCCCGCGTAGCCGGGCCACATGAGTGTGCAGACTGTTCCGCACCTGGCTGGGACGCTGATCGCCCCACACCCGATCGATGAGGACGTCGGGATGGATCGGCTGACCGGCGCCGGCCAGCAGCACCGCCAGCACCGTGCGTTGTCTCATCGGGCCGAGCTCGACCCGCCTGTCGCCATCCCACAACTCCACCGCGCCCAGCAGGCGAAACCGCATGAATCGCTTGCCCCCCATGCCCAGGGCCGGCTGCGACCGTCGCGAGGCGCGCGCAGGTCGGACGTCCCGGCCACACCGGTCTCGGACACCGGCTCGAGCGCCGCCCACTCCGCCGGCGCGTCCCCGTCCGATCCACTGTAGAGCACGCTCGCCATCTATCGCTGACGCCGCGATCGGTGAGCGGTGCCGCCGCGCGCGTCCGCGGCGGCACCGCTGTCCGTGGGGGCGCTAGGACGCGTTCGCGGCCAGTTCCCCGAACAGGTCGCCCGAGGCACCGGCGGCCGCCTGATCCAGCAGCAGCAGCGCGTTGGCCCGCGTACGCAGAATCGTCGACGGGAACTCCGGGCTGATCTCCTGCACGAGGGTGTTCCGCACCGCGGTCGCCTTGCGGGCGTCCGGGGTGACGACCTGCACCGTCCGCGAGGCCAGCAGCGCCGGGATGGACAGGGAGATCGCCGTGTGCGGCACCGACTCCGGACCGGCGAAGTGACCCTCGCCGACCTGCTGCGCGATCGACTCCGGGGTGAGCTTCACCTGGCGTACCCAGCGAGGGTCGTCGAAGTCGGCCGCGCCGGGCTCGTTGAAGGCCAGGTGGCCGTTCTCCCCGATGCCCATGCAGGTCAGGTCGATCGGGGCGGCGCGCAGGAGCGCCTCGTAACGGTCGCATTCGGCGTCGGCGGCGGCCCGGCCGTTGATGTACTCGACCGCCGCCGGTCGCATGCGCTCGGCGACGCGTTCCCGGATCCAGCGCTGGAAGGACGCCGGATGGTCGGCGTCGATGCCGAGGTACTCGTCCATGTGAAAGACCGTGATCCGGTCCCACGGCACCGGCTCCGCCGCCAGGGCGGTGACGAACGCGATCTGCGAGTTGCCGGTCGCGACGATCATCCGGCCGGATCCACGCTCGGCCACTGCGCGGCGCATGACCTCAGCGGTATGCCGGGCGGCGGCGACCGCCATCGCCTGCTCGGTCTCGAAGACCTGCACCTGCAGGCTTCCGGCGCGGACATGGTGGATTGCGGACAACGTTCCTCCACGTGCTCGAGGGGTGGGGTGCGGCCAGGCTAACAACGCGGCCGTGATGAGTGCAAGCGGTTGCAGCAATTTCACCGTTGCCCTCTTCGGAATCCCAGCCACATGCCCTGGGCGTCGCTGTTCCAGGGCCGCAAGCGTTGCCGCAACTTGCGACCCCGTCGCTCACCGGAGGTAGTCCGGGCTGAGGATCTCGTCGACCAGCGCGGCGTTGCCCGCCATGAGCCCGCCGTCCAGCCGCAGCACGGTCCCGGTGATCCAACCCGCCTCCCGTCCGGCCAGGAAGAGCACCGCCGCCGCCACATCCTCCGGAGTTCCCACCCGGCCCAGCGGGTACCACCGCGTGAGCCGGTCGAGCAGCGCCGGATCACGGTCGATCCGCTCCTGCCAGATCGGGGTGGCGATCGTGGCCGGCGCCACCAGGTTGACGCGTACGCCGGCCGGCCCGTACCGCACCGCGAGGCTTCTGGTCAGGCTCTCCAGTCCGGCCTTGGCCGCGCTGTACGCGTCGTTGCCGAAGAAGCCGCTGGCGTTGATGGAGCCGATCGTCACCACCGCCCCACCGCCCCGGGCCGCCATCGCCGGAAGGAACGTCTGCGAGACCAGGAAGGTGCCGGTCAGCACCACGTCGACGTCGCGGTCCCATTCCTCCCGGGCCAGCCGGGGGAACGGCGTGTCACCGGCCACGCCGGCGTTGTTCACCAGTACGCGCGGGCAGCCGTGCGCAGCCAGGACCGCACCGGCCTGCTCCTGGTCGGTGACGTCCAACCGGTCCGCCACCGCGAGCCCGCCCGCGGCGGTGATCTCGGCGGCCACCCGGGCCGCGCCGGCTTCGTCGATGTCGGTCACCACTACCCGGGCGCCCTCGGCCGCGAAGTCCAGGGCGATCTGTCGGCCGATGCCGGAGCCGGCCCCGGTGACGAGGACGTCGTCACCGGCGAATCGTTTGCTCTGCGTCATGGCTGCAACATCGCAATCGCTTGCCGCAATGTCAACAGTTCCACCGGCCGAAGCGTTGACATCTTGCAGCGGAAGGTGATGCAATCGCTTGCGCAGCTGGGCCAACCGACGGGGGTGGCCCGGCATCGATCAGGAAACGAAGGCGGCACGGATGACAGCGGGGCGCGCGGGCGGCGAACGTGTCGCCCTCGTCGGCGGCCGGCTGATCAGGGGAAACCGGATCCATCACGACCGCGCGGTGGTCATCGCCGACGGGACGATCGCCGGGCTCCCCGCGTACGGGGACGTCCCGGCCGGCGTCCGCCGGATCGACCTGTCCGGGCGTTATCTGTCACCCGGGCTGGTCGACCTGCACACACACGGCGCGGCCGGCCACAGCTTCGACGACCCTGACCCAGCCGGGTACGACGCGATCCTGGCCGGGCACGCACGCTTCGGAGTGACCGGGCTGCTCGCCTCGCTCGCGTCGGCCCCGGTGACGGACCTGGCCGAGCGCTTGCGTTTCGCCGCCGGCCACTCTCGGCGTACCACTGCTGGAGCGCGACTGCTCGGCACACATCTGGAAGGCCCCTTCCTCGCGCCCGCGCAAGCCGGCGCGCACCGGCAGGACCTGCTGGTGGCGCCGACCGCGCGGACGGTGACCAGGCTGCTGCCGGCCGGGGCCGCGCCCGCGATGGTGACCCTGGCCCCCGAACTGCCCGGCGCGCTGGACGCGATCCGCGCGTTCCGGGCCGGCGGGACGGTGGTGGCGGCCGGGCACAGCGAGGCGGGCAGCGCCGATCTCGCCGCCGCCCGCGACGCCGGCCTCAGCCACCTCAGTCACTTGTGGAGCGGCCAGTCCGGACTGCGCCGCGAAGGACCGTGGCGAGTACCTGGACTGGTGGAGGAATCCCTGGCGTCGGACGAGCTGACGGCCGAAGTGATCGCCGACGGGCGGCATCTGCCCGACGCCTTGCTCCGCATCGCGATGCGCTGCCTGCCTGGACGGTTGATCCTCGTCTCCGACGCCACCGCCGGCGCCGGCTTGCCCGAAGGCAGCCATTATCCGTTGGCAGGCAACGACTGCGTGGTGTCCGACGGGGTGGGCAAGGTGGTCGGCGCCGACTCCTTCGCCGGCAGCACCACCGGGCTGAACCGGATGGTCTGGCACCTGCACACCGCGCTCGGCGTTCCGCTGCCGGCCGCCGTCGGCATGGCCAGCGCCGTGCCCAGACAGGTTCTGGCCGGACCGTCGGCGCGCGCGCAGGATCCCTTGCACATCGGCGCACCGGCCGACCTGGCCGTCTTCGACGAGACCTTCGACACCGTGGCGACGATCGTCGCCGGGCGATTCCGGTACGACAACGGGGAGTTGCAGTGACTCATACGGCCGGCCCGACCCGCACCCGATACGCCTTGTGCGGACTTTCCGTACGCGCGATCTCGGTGTTCGCCGGGCCTCTGCTCGGCCGCCCCGACCGGCCGCCGACCGGGCCCGACGCGCCGTACGCCGACGCCGGTGAGCTGGTGGCCATCCTGGACCGCGACGCCGATCGGGTGGACCAGTACCGCGCCGCAGTAGGCACCAAGGTGCCATGGTTCCCGCCGGAGCACTTCGAGCAGATGGTCGCCGAGACCCGGCCGGACGTCCTCCTCGTGGCCACCCCGGACCACACCCACGTCGACTACGTGCTGGCCGGGCTGGCCGCCGGACTCGACGTCGTCGTGGAGAAGCCGATGGTGACCACCGCCGAGGACGCGGCCCGGGTCATGGCCGCCGCCAAGCACAGCCGGGGAACCGTGCGGGTCACCCACAACCTCCGGTACGCCCCACGCCACCAGCAACTGCGCCGCCTGATCGCCGACGGCGCGATCGGCCGGGTGACCAGCGTCGAACTGGTGTGGAACGTCGGCGCCCGGCACGGCGCCAGCTACTTCCGGCGATGGAACCGCACCCGGCTGAACTCCGGCGGGCTGTCGATCCACAAGAGCTGCCACCATTTCGACCTCGTCGGCTGGCTGATCGGCGCGACGCCTGAACAGGTCTTCGCGTACGGCGCGCGCAACTACTTCGGCGCGGACAGCCCGCACAACCCCGGACCCGACCGGCCCGCCGAGGACCCCTACCGCTGGTACGACGCCGGATCGCCGGCCGACCCGGGGCCGGTCCGCGACTCCACCGGATTGAGCTATCCCGACCAGTACCCCCAGCGGCTGTCCGCCTTCGACCCGGAGATCGACATCGAGGACACCTACTCGGTGCTCGTCCGCTACCAGGGTGGCGCGAGTCTGGCGTACTCGATCCAGTTCTCCGCCCCGTGGGAGGGATACCGGCTGGCCGTCAACGGCACCCACGGCCGGCTGGAGACCGACCTCTACTACGACGTCGAACCGCTGCCACCGAGCGGCAGCACCCCGATCTCGTACTATCCGCTGTTCGGCGACGGGCAGGCGTACGCCGTCGACGGCGAGGACGCCGGGCACCTCGGAGCGGACCCGCTGCTGGTCGCCGATCTGTTCCGGCCCACCGGCGACGATCCGCTGGGCTGCCGGGCCGACGCCCAGGCCGGGGCGTACGCCGTCGCGGTGGGCGAGGCGGTCTGGCGATCGATCCGGGACAATCGCCCGGTGAACGTCGCCGACCTGCTCCGCACGGAGGCAGGTGGGTGAGATGCAAGCGATTGCGGTACCTTTGCGACGAGAGGACGGTGACGCGGTGACGGTGAACCTGGCGGACGTGGCGGAGGCCTGTGGGCTTTCCGCCTCGACGGTGTCCCGGGCGCTGTCCGATCCGGACAAGGTCAACGCCAGCACCCGCGAACGCGTGCAGCGGATCGCCCGGGAACTGGGCTACACCCCCAACCGGGTGGCGCGATCGCTGTCGCTCGGCCGTACCGGCACGATCGGACTGATCGTGCCCGACATCGCCAACCCGTTCTTCCCGCCGATCATCAAGGCGGTGCAGTCCCGCTGCGCCACCAAGGACCTCGCCGTCGTGCTCGCCGACACCGACGAGCACGCCGCCGACGAGCTGACCCGGGCGAGGGCGATGAGCAAGCAGGTGGACGGGCTGATCATGGTCTCGCCCCGGGCCGCCGACGCCAAGATGGCCGAGATCGGCAAGCTCGGCCCGACCGTGTTCGTCAACCGGCAGGTGCCGCGCGCCCCGGCCGTGCTCATCGAGAACCCGGACGGCATGCGCCAGGCGGTGGAACACCTCACGTCGCTGGGCCACCGCCGCATCGCGTACCTCGCCGGGCCCCGCCGCTCCTGGTCCAACCAGCGCCGCCGGGAAGTGATCGCCGCCGTCTGCGAGGAACGCGGCGCCGAATTCCTCGAGTACGGCCCGTTCGAGCCACAGGTGCAGGCCGGCGTACGCGCCGCCGACCTGTTGCACGGCAGCGGCGTCACCGGCGTCATCGCGTACGACGACCTGATCGCGTTGGGCGTGCTGGCCCGCATGGCCGAACGGGGCCAACGCGCGGGAGTCGACGTCAGCGTGATCGGCATCGACGACAGTCCACTGTCGGGCGTGGCGTACCCGACGCTCACCTCGGTGCACGTTCCCTGCGCCGAGGCCGGCACCGCCGCCGTCGATCTGCTGCTCGACGTGCTCGACGGGACCGTGGACGCCGCCGGGGATCCGCCCGTGGTGCAGCTGGAGAGCTACCTGGTCATCCGGGGCTCCACCGGCCCGGCGCCCGGCGAGGCCGCGGCCTTCCTGCCCCAGACACCGGTCGCTTACAGCACCCCCGCACCGTCGGTCTGATGGATTCGATCCCCGGCTTCCGTCCGTATCTGGACGGAGCCTTCGACGCGCCTCAGGACCTTCCCCAGCACGTGTACCGCCGGGCTCTGGCCTCGATCGAACGGGGCCGGGCGGGCAACGACACGCTGGCCGACCCGGCCGCGGTGCTCCGGCGTCAGCAGCAGATCCGCGCTGACGTGACGGCCGCGCTCGGCGGGCTGCTGCCGACCGGCGACGAGGTGCCCGCCGAGCTGGTCGGCGTCGTCCAGCTGGACGGCTACCAAGTGCACCGGCTGCTGCTGGAGACCCGCCCCGGCGTCCTGGTCCCAGCCAACCTGTACCTGCCGGACGAGCTGGCCGGTCCGACCGGTGCGGTGCTGTTCACCTGCGGACACGGCGAGCTGGCCAAGGCGTACCCGCCGTATCAGGCGGTGTGCGCCCGGTTGGCCCGCAACGGCCTCGTCGCGCTGATCATCGACCCCGTCGGGCAAGGCGAGCGCATCGGCCCCGGCGGCCCGGCCGCCGCCGGCGTCTTCGAGCACACCGACATCGGAGTCCGCTGCTGGTGGACCGGTCATTCGGTCGGCCG
>JABFYB010000022.1 GCA_013361475.1 Hamadaea sp. | reverse complement strand
AAGATTCGACCGGGATCCCTGATCCAGCCCCGAAAAGCGAGCGTCGAACGAAGTCAGCGCAGCGAACCGAGCAATGCGAGGGCTGCGGCCGGATGGTCGTCGGCGAGCAGCCCGGCCGCCGCCAGCACGTACGCCGAATCGATCACCACCGTGGGATCACGGGGCAACGCCCATCCTCCGGCCGTGTCCGACAACGCCGTACGCAGCACCGACCGGCCGAACGACGGCGAGTTGTGCCGCAGCACCCCGCCGGAGCCGATCACCAGGCGTACGTCGCGCAGATCCGGGCCGCTGCGCGCGTGGCGGCGCACTGCGACGGTCGCCGCGAGGGCCGCGATGCGGCCGTCGAGCGGATCGTCCGGACCCGCCACCAGCCCCGGGTGCTCCGACCGAAGGGCGGCCGCCACCGCCAACTCCTCCGGCGAGGGGATCAACCGCTCCGACACAGCCGCGTCCACGACACCTGGCGCGCTCCAGCGCATCCCGAGGTCGCCCTCGACCGTGCGGCTGCGCCACAGCGTCCCGGCCGCCTCCGCGCGCACGTGGGCGCGTTCGGCGTCCGGGGTCAGCACCGAGTACACGTCGCAGGTCGCCCCACCGATGTCCACCACCAGCAGATCCTGGCCCAGTTCATCGCCGAGCAGCTCGACGCCGCGCAGCACGGCGTCCGGGGTCGCCGCCCGCACCAGCGAAGCGAACCGGGGGCCCTTCGACAGCCGCTTGCCCCCGATCACATGCTGCAGGAACACCTCGCGGATCGCCGCCCGGGCCGGCCCCGGCTCGAGCACCCCGATCCTCGGGAGCACGTTCTCCGTCGTGGTGACCGGCGTTCCCGCATCCTCCAGCAACGCCCGCAGCTCTGTGCGTACATCTTGATTGCCCGCCAGGACCACCGGCACGCGATGCCCACCCGCGGACAGCCGCGACCGCGCGAGCCTGGTGGCGTTGTGGGTCAAGACCTCCGCGTCGCCGCCGTCGGTCCCGCCCACCAGCAGGATCACATCCGGGTACGCCGAGCGCAGCGCCCCGAGCCCGGCGGTGTCGAGCGGACCCGCCGCGACGTGCACGACCTTCGCGCCCGCCGAGAGGCCGACGCGGTGCCCGGCCTGGGCGGTGACCAGGGCCTCGTAGCCGACGACGGCCAGGCGCAGCCCACCGCCGGCCGACGAGCAGACGCGGACCTCGTCGCAGGCGATCCCGGTGGCCGCGACCGCCGCGTCCAGCCCGTGCAGCACGTCTGACTCGACGGTCGTCGGATGCGACGCGGTCGCCAGCAGCGCGCCCGTGTCCGTGTCGACCACGGCGGCCTTGGTGAACGTGGACCCGACGTCCACGCAGGCGATCTTCACTGGCGGCCGATCACTTGGCCGGGACGACCACCGTGCCGGTCGCCGTCACCGCGACGATCGGCGGGTCCAGCACCTCGGCGGCCGACTCGCTCCGGTCCGGCCGGCCCCGGCAGACCACCCGCGCCTCGAAGTCGATCGTGCGGCTGCGGTTGCCCATGCGGGTCACCGTCGCCACGACCTCCAGCACGTCACCGGCCCGCATCGGGGCCTTGAACTGCACGTCGGAGTAGGACGCGAACAGTCCCTCGTCGCCGTCGAGCTGGATGCACACCTCGGTCGCCACGTCGCCGAACGCGGCCAGCGCGTAGGCGCCGTCGACGAGGTTGCCCGCGTAGTGCGCGTGGCTGTACGGGACGTACTTGCGGTGGGTGACGGTGAAGCCGACGCTCATTTGACTGCTGCCGCTTTCTGCGTGATGAGACGGTGGACCAGATACGAGGCGACCTCGCTGGGCGTGGTGCCCCGGCCGAACACCCGGTCGACGCCGAGGTCGCCGGCCATCAGCTCGTCGAACCGCGGCCCGCCGACGATGAGCAGCGGCCGTTTCGCCGCCGGCATCGCCTCCCGGAACGCCGCCGACATCTCCCGCGTGTTGTGCAGGTGCGCGTCGCGTTGGGTGACGACCTGCGAGACCAGTACGGCGTCGGCCTTCTCCTTGCGCGCGGCCTCAACCAGGTCGGGCACGGTCACCTGGGCGCCGAGGTTGACCACCTTCAGCTCCCGGTAGTACTCCAGGCCCTTCTCCCCCGCGATGCCCTTGACGTTGAGGATCGCGTCGATGCCGACCGTGTGCGCGTCCGTGCCGATGGTCGCGCCGACGACCGACAGCTTGCGCCGCATCTTCTGCTTGACCGCCGTGTTGACCTCCTTGGCGCTCAGCAGCGGGAAGTCACGCTCGACGACCTGCACCTTGTCCAGCTCGACCAGATGGTTGACCCGCCCATAGACGACGAAGAAGGTGAACCCGTCGCCCATCTGCTTGGCGTGCACCAGCATCGCCGGGTCCAGCCCCATCTTCGCCGCGAGCTGCAGCGCGGCCCCCTCGGCCTTCTTGTCGTGCGCCACGGGCAGGGTGAACGACACCTGCACCATGCCGTCACCGGTCGTGTCGCCATAGGGCCGGATCACGGAACTCATTGCGCCGCCTCCAGCAGCTCGGTCGCGGGGTTGTAGTAGCCGTCCTCGTGCCGGGCGACGCCGTCGAGGCCCTTGCCCCGGTCGGCGGGCCGCTTCATGATCCCGAAGGTGCCCTCGCCGATCGCGGTGAGGAGCCCCTTCTTCTCGATCACTTCGAGCAGCTCCACGGCCTCGTCGAGGACCTGATGCGCGCGGCGCTGGATGAAGCCGCCCTCGGCCGGGACGAAGTCCTCGTGCAGGCCGCCGCAGGCGTTGAGCACGTAGCGGACGTTCTGCAGCGCGATGTCCCGGTCGGACAACCACGGCGTGACGACCGCCTCGGTCATCATGCCGACGAGCAGGATGCCCTGGCCGGTCATGGTGCCGACGAGGTTGAAGAAGCCGTCGAGCAGGTTGCCGCGGAACACGTCGCCGGTCATGTGCTTGGTCGGCGGCATCCACTTCAGCGGCGCGTCCGGGAACAGCTCGCGGGCCAGCAGCGCGTGGGCGAGTTCCAGGCGGAAGGACTCGGGCAGGTCGGGGTTGATCTCGAAGGCGTGCCCCAGCCCGAGCTGCCAGTCGGCGAGCCCGGCCTCGTGCGCGAAGTACTCGTTGAGCAGCTGCGACACCGTGACCGTATGCGCCTCGTCGACCGCGTCGGCGGTGGTGAGGTAGTTGTCCTCGCCGGTGTTGATGATGATCCCCGCGCGGGCGTGGATCTGCCGGGAGAAGCGCTGGTCGACGAAGGTGCGGATGGGGTTGATGTCGCGGAACAGGATGCCGTACATCGAGTCGTTGAGCATCATGTCCAGCCGCTGCAGGCCGGCCAGCGTCGCGATCTCCGGCATGCACAGGCCCGACGCGTAGTTCGTCAGGCGCACATATCGCCCCAACTCGCGAGACGACTCGTCCAGGGCCGCCCGCATCAGGCGGAAGTTCTCCTGGGTGGCGTACGTGCCGGCGAAGCCCTCCCGGGTCGCGCCCTCGGGCACGTAGTCCAGCAGGGACTGGCCGGTCGAGCGGATCACCGCGATCACGTCCGCCCCGGCGCGGGCGGCCGCCTGCGCCTGCGGAATGTCCTCATAGATGTCGCCGGTGGCGACGATGAGGTAGATCCAGGGCCGCTGCTTCGGATCGCCCAGCTTCTTGATCATCCGGTCGCGGTCGGCGCGGTTGCGGTCGATCGTCTTGACCCCCGCCTTCACCGCCCGGTCGGCCGCCTTCCGCGCCGCCGTGCGCGCCTTGCCCTCCGGTACGCGGAACCGCACGGATCCGGCCGCCGCCTTCTGGGCCAGCACCGTTATGTCGGTCTCACCCTCGGACAGCATCGCGTCGAAGACGGGCAGCGCGACTCCGTGGCCGAGCCCGGCGTCGGCGCGTACGGCGTCCACCAGGCGGTTCGCCCACGGGATGCCTTCCGCGTCGGCTCCGGTGATCCCGGCCAGCCGGAGCACGGCCCGTTCCACCGAGACGGTGGTGTGGCTGCGCGCCAGGTCCACCACCGGCGCACCGGCCCTGCGGGCCAGCTCCCGGGCCTTCGCCACGACGTCGTCGTCGAGGTGCAACTTACCCATAGATCTTCTCTCCACGAAGGATGGTCAACCGGCAGTCCGGCAGGTCGGGCAGCGGCTCGTCGGGCAGGGCGGGAAGCAGCGCGGGCAGGGTGCCGACCAGCCCGGCCGGCGAATGCCACACGGCGAAGGTGGCCGGCTTGCCCGGGGCCAGCACGCCCTCGTCGTCGCGGTGGGCGGCCCGCCAGCCGCCCCGGGTGTGCGCGGCGTACGCCGACTTCACGCTCATCCGCAGCGTCGGGTTGAAGTGGTTGGCGGCGGCGCGTACGGAGCCCCACGGGTCCAGCGGGGTCACCGGCGAGTCCGAGCCGAACGCCAGCGTCACGCCGACGGCGTGCAACTGCCCCATCGGGTTGCTCGCCAGCGACCGGGCGACCCCGAGGCGCTGGGCGTACATCTGGTGCTCGCCGCCCCACAGCCGGTCGAACGCCGGCTGCATGCTCGCCACGATGCCGTACTCGACGAACCGGGCGATCAGCGCCTTGTCC
>JABFYB010000578.1 GCA_013361475.1 Hamadaea sp. | reverse complement strand
GACCACGGCCGACTCGAAGCACGCGGCCGATCCGGAGGCCGCGGAGAAGCCAGTGCCCGCGGAGAAGCCAGTGCCCGCGGAGAAGCCGGAGCGCGCGGCCAACCCGGAAAGCCCGGTGAATCCGGCGCCGAGGCGTCGCGTACCGGTGCCGCCGCCGCTCAACCTGGGCCGCCGCCTGCGTGCCCTGGCCGGGGTGGACGAGAAGCTCCTCGCGTACGCGCCGCAGGAGCGCGCCTGGTACACCTCGCTCGGCGGGGTCGTGCTCGGGACGGCGACGATCGCCGCGTTCTCGATGTGGTTCGCCATCACCCAGGCGGTCGGCGTGACCAGTGGCTGGGCGATCATCCCGGTGCTCGTCTGGTTCTTCTTCATCCTGAGCGTCGACCGCTGGCTCGTCTCCAGCCGCATCGGCGGGGAGGGCCGTAAGCGGCTGCCGGTGCTGTTCATGCGGATCGGCATGGCGGTCCTGTTCGGCATCATCATTGCCGAGCCGCTGGTGCTGCGGGTCTTCCAGACCGCCGTCGAGCAGCACATCCGCGACGAGCGGGCGGCGCAGCTCGCCGAGCTGGCCGGGCGGCTGAAGAAGTGCAATCCGGCTCCGACCGCGCCGGACGCCCCGCCGCCGGCCGGGTGCACGGCGACGGATGTGCTGTCGTTCGGCACGACGCCGGTCGCGACGAGTCAGCAGCTCGCCGCGGTACGCGCCGACGCGACCGACCTCAAGGCGCAGGTGGCCGCCGACGCGAAGAAGTACGCCGAGCTGAACGAGCTGGCCCGCCGCGAGTGCAACGGCACGAGGGGGGCCGGGCTCACCGGCCGGGTCGGCGAGGGGCCGAACTGCCATCGGCTGCGTGCCGAAGCCGACACGTACGCCAAAACGCACCGCATCGCGGCGAACACGGCCCGGCTCGGCGCCCTCGATCAGCAGATCTCCACATTGGAGGCGGCTGCTCAGCAGAACCAGGCGGCGTTCGAGCGGGAACGGGATCGGCAGATCACCGCCCGAGTGGACCAGGCCCGCAGCCATCAGGGCCCGATCGGGCTCCTGGAACGGCTGGGCGCCCTGCACGAGCTGGCGGGTCTGAACATCACCCTGGCTCTGGGCATCTGGGCGGTCCGGCTGTTCTTCATCCTCGTGGACTGCATGCCGATCCTGGTGAAGTACGTGGGCGGCACCACGACCTACGACCGGCTCGTCGACCAGCGACTCCGGTACGCCGAAGCCACCCTGGAGCACGATCTCGCGCACGAGATGGACGAGCGCGCCGCCGTCCTGCGGAAACGCCGGGCGGAGATCGACCTCGAAGTGCTGGAGCACAAGGCGATCCTGGGCGACCGGCTGAGCGCCGCGGCGGAACGGCTCGACGGCACCCGCCGGTGATCACGACCGTAAGTTCATGATCGCGCGGAAAGGCGGAACGGCGGAAGGCGGAAAGGCGGAAAGGCGGAAGGCGGAGAACCGGGTCAGGTGGCGGCTTCGCTGGTGTTGACGATGTGACTGACCGCCTCGTCGACGTCGTCGGTCAGCATCAGGAGGTCGAGGTCCTCCTTGCTGATCTTTCCCTCGCCGAGCATCGTCGTGCGGAGCCAGTCGATCAGGCCGCCCCAGTACGCCGTCCCGATCAGCACGACGGGGAACTGCGTCACCTTCCGGGTCTGGACCAGGGTGAGCGCCTCGAACAGCTCGTCCATCGTCCCGTATCCGCCGGGGAGGACGACGAAGGCTTGGGCGTACTTCACGAACATGGTCTTCCGCACGAAGAAGTAGCGGAAGTCGATGCCCAGCTCGACCCAGTCGTTGAGGCCGTGCTCGAAGGGCAGTTCGATGCCGAGCCCGACGGACAGGCCGCCGGCTTCGGCCGCGCCCTTGTTGGCGGCCTCCATCACACCGGGTCCACCGCCGGTGATCACGGCGAATCCGGCGCGGGCGAGCGCCGCGCCGACGTCGTAGCCCAACTGGCATTCGGCGCTGTCCTCGGGGCTCCGGGCGGAACCGAAGACGCTGACCGACGGGGGCAGGTCGGCCATCGTCTCGAAGCCCTCGACGAATTCGCTGAGGATGCGCAGCGTCCGCCACGCGTCCTTGGTCTTCCAGTCGGGCCGGCCGCGCGAGTCGAGCAGCGCCTGGTCGGCGGTGCTCGACCGGGTCACCGAGCCGCGGAGGGTCACTGCTCCGGAGTGGCGCTCTCGGTTACTCATGCCATGAACTTATCCCGCTCGGTGTCGGCTAACCGCATCCGGCGCGTCGGGCAACCAAAACCGGTTGCCGACCGCTTTAAATGGGTACAGCCTGGCGGTGGAGGGGACGAAGGTGCTGAGCCGGATCGAAATGCTGAAGCGGCGCGCGGCCATGCGGCAGCGCATCCGCGTCGTCGTCGCGCAGCGTCGCATCCCGGCCGTGCCGGTCGAAACCCCCACCGAGCCCGAGCCGCGTGACTGACCAGGTCCGCGCGTTCGGTCTCGCCCTCTCCGCGCTGGTCCTTCTCGCCTTCCTCGGGTACGCCGCCGGCCGCGCCCGGAATCCGGAAAGTGCGTCTGGCGTACCCGTGGTGGAAACGACGCGGTCCGCGACGACGCCGGTGGTGACCGCGGCCGCCCGTAAACCCCCGGGCGGGCCGAAGAGCGGGACCGGAAAGTTCGTGATCGCGCCCGGCGACGGCCCGGTGGTGGGCCGGGGCCTGATCCACTCCTATCAGGTCGCGGTCGAGACCGGCACGGGGCTGGCCGCGGCCGACTTCGCGACCGCGGTCGACGTGACGCTCGCCGATCCGCGCAGCTGGACCGCGCGCGGCCGGTGGGGTTTCCACCGGGTCGGCCCGGGCGAGCCGCACGATTTCGTGGTGAGGCTGGCCACCCCCGCGACGGTCGACAAGATCTGCGGGGCGGCCGGCATCCAGACGAGCGGCGAGGTCTCCTGCCGAGCGGGCGGCAACGTGGTGATCAACCTGCGCCGCTGGCTGCTCGCCATCCCGCCGTACGCCGGCCACCTGCGCGACTACCAGCACCTCGTCGTCAACCACGAGGTCGGCCACTTCCTCGGGTTCGGTCACGCCGGCTGTCCCGGCCGAGGCCGACCGGCCCCGGCGATGATGCCGCAATACTTCGGCCTCGACGGCTGTACGCCGAACGCCTGGCCCTACCCGTGACCGCTGTCGTGACGGCCGTCCCGGCGGTGCGGGTTTAGCTGATTCTTGCTGCGGCGATGGAAACAGTTGTCCCGAAGGTCTTGTAACCGATTCCGTAGTGCTATTGGATGTCATAGGTCCGATCGGCCCGGTCTCCGCCATGCCTGGGCCGATCGGCCTTTTGCGCGATTCCTCCTTTGCCCCTTTCGCCCGCCTTGTCGGTGCACTCCGTCAGCTGCAGATCACGGTTACGCAGGTGACCTCGGGCGGCTGAGGCCTGCGTAACCGTGATCTGCGGGGATCCGGGGCCGGGGTCCTCGGCCGCGTCGCACGGGCGTGGTTGCATATAGCGGTGACCCGGCGAGCCATGAGTACGTTTCGGCTGGTGCGGCCCGCGGCCGTCACCGCCGGCGCACCCGTGCTCGACGAGGCGCAGGCTCGGGTGGTGCGCCACCGGGAGGGTCCGCTGCTCGTCCTGGGCGGCCCCGGCACCGGGAAGACGACTGTGCTGGTCGAATCGGTCGCCACGCGGATCGCCGAGGGCGACGACCCGGAAGGCGTACTGATTCTGACGTTCGGCCGCCGGGCCGCCATGTCGCTGCGGCGGCGGATCGAGGCCCGGGTCAGCGCGGTCGCCGAGCGCCGCGTGATCCGGGAACCCGTGGTCCGCACCTTCCACGGATACGCCTTCGGCCTGCTGCGAGCCGCGGCCGCGACACGCGGCGAACCCGCGCCCCGCCTGCTCACCGGGCCGGAACAGGACCTCGTCATCCGGGAGCTGCTGGCCGACGGAGAGATCACCTGGCCCGACGACGTTCGTCCCGCCTTGCGTACGCGGGCCTTCGCCGAACAGCTCCGGGACCTGATGCAGCGGGCGGCCGAACGGGGGCTCGGGCCGAACGGGCTGCGGGAGCGCGGCGTACGCCACGGCCGGGCCGACTGGCTGGCCGCCGCAGAGTTCCTCGGCGAATACGAGCAGGTCCTGGCCCTGCGCGAGATGACGACCCGGAGTTCGGCGGCGTACGACCCGGCCGAGTTGGTGCGGGCGGCCGCCGCGATGTTGCGGGAGGACCCGGCGCGGTTGGCGGCCGAACGCCGACGCCTGCGCGCGGTCTACGTGGACGAGTACGCCGACACCGACCCGGCCCAGGTCGAGTTGCTCGAACTCGTGGCCGGGGGCGGGGCGACCGTTGTGGCGCTGGCCGATCCCGACTCGTCGACCTTCGCCTTCCGGGGTTCCGACCCGGCCCTCGTCGGCCGGTTCCCCGCGACCTTCCCCCGCGCGGACGGATCGGACGCGCCGGTGCAGCTGCTCGGCGTGAATCATCGGGCGTCGGAGGAACTGATCGGGGCCGCCGCCCGCATCTCCGTACGCCTCCGCGCCTCGGCCGGGGTGGGCGTGTCGCACCGCCGGGTCATCCCCGCTGCGGCCGCC
>JABFYB010000477.1 GCA_013361475.1 Hamadaea sp. | reverse complement strand
GCCTTTGATCACCTGGTGTTCAACGGGCTGCGCTGGTATCCCCAGGACGCCGAGCGGTGAGCCGGGCAGGGGGCGGTCGGCCGCGCGATCCCGCCATCGACACGGCGGTGCCGGCTTCGACCGTGGCGGTGCTACGCGAGTTCGGGTACGCCGGGTTCGCCATCGAGAGGGTCGCAGCCAGGGCGGGCACCACGAAAGCCGCGATCCGGCGCCGATGGCCCGTCCGGCAGCGGCTGGCCATCGACGCGCTGGCGTCTGTGCTGGTGACGCCGCCGGTGCCGGACAAGGGCTGCACCCGGTGCGACCTCACCCGGAGCGTGCAACTGCTTGCCGAGGCGCTGCACGACAGGCTGCCCCCTAGGGTCCTCGCGCCACTCATCGCCGACTGTGCCGGCGACGCCGACCTGCACCAGCACCTGCTGACGGTGCTGGTGCAGCCAAGCAGGCACGCCGCCACCAGCGCGGTCCAGCGCGCCGTCGAGCGGGGCGACCTACGGCCGGATGCGAACCCGGAACTCCTGGTCGACCTGCTGGCGTCCGTGGTCTATCAGCGCGCGTTGTTCGGTGACGCGCCGATCGACCGCTCCTCGGCCCGGCCGCTGGTGGACGTGGTGCTGCGTGGCGTGGCCGTCGACTTCGAGCGGTTGGTGAGGATCAGCGAACAGCCCGCCCACCTCCGCCACCAGCACTGAGGCCGTGGGCACAACGACCGCTCCACCCAGCCCCCGTCATAGGTGATCACCAGCGGCAACGTCACAGACGGCGGCTGGTGGCCTCGGCCTTCGAACCCCACTCACCATATTAGGAGGGCATCCTTTGATGCGATCAATCAGTGGTCTCGGTGCGGTTCTCGCCGCACTCACACTGGCCATCACCATGGGCGGTTCCGCCGGAGCGACATCGGACCGGCGAGCCGAGAGATCTCCGACATCAATCTCGTTGCCCGACGGCTTCCGGCCCGAGGGCATCGCCATCGGCTCCGGCCCGTTCGCCTTCATCGGCTCCATGGCCGATGGCTCCATCTACCGCGCCGACCTGCGCACCGGACGCGGCGCGATCATCAGCCGCGGGCCCGGCACACCGTCCCTCGGGATGAAGATCGACGAGCACGGACGGCTGTTCGTGGCGGGCGGCACGGGCGGCGACGCGCGCGTCGTCGACACCCTCACCGGCCGGGTACTGGCCTCCTATCGACTGGCCACCGGCCCGGCGTTCGTCAACGACGTCATCCTCACCAAGGGCGCCGCGTGGTTCACCGACTCCACCAACCCGGTGCTCTACAAGCTGCCGCTGCGCGGCGGACGGCTGCCCGTCGCCGCGGTGCGGATCCCGCTCACCGGCGACCTGGTGTACCAGGGTAGCCCCGACAGCCCCGGCAGTGCCGGCTTCAACGCCAACGGCATCACACCGACTCCGGACGGCCGTGGCCTGATCGTCGTGCAGTCGAACACTGGCGGCCTGTTCCGCGTCGACTGGTCCGGTGTGACCCGCCGGGTGGACTTGCACGGCGAGTCGCTGCCGGAAGGTGACGGCCTGATGCTGCGCGGCCGGACGTTGTTCGCGGTGCAGAACCGGCTCAACGCCGTGGCCGTCCTGCGGCTGAACGCGGCGGGGACCGACGGCCGCGTCGTGCGGCGGGTGAGCGATCCCCGGTTCGACGTACCGGCGACCGTGGCAGCCTTCGGGCCCCGCTTGTATTTGCCCAACGCCCGCTTCAACACCAGCCCGACCCCCACCACCAAGTACACCGCCGTCGCCATCCCCCGCCCCTGAGCGACAGTCGAGAGCGGTGATCAACGTCGGGCGATCATCTCGATCTTCCCCAGCCAACGTCCGTCCCGAAAAATGGTTTCCGGGACGGCGAAACGATCATGGTCGCCGTCCTCGTAGTGGTAGGTCCACTTGACCGGAGTGCCGTCGACTGGGTCGCTGGGCACGCTGGCTGCGTACGCGCCGTTTCAGATGAACATTAGCGACCGGCCGCCGGACGCGGTGACGGCGGCGAAGGTGCAGCGGAACGGGAACGTACGTTAAGCCCATTCCCGCAGGTCAAACCATGACGATTGAACATGGCGGTGCAGAGGCTTGGCGTACGTTCCGTTCCATTGGACAGGTCCGGATTTTTCGGGGGGCGTTCTTCCAAACGCGACCGGTCTCAGGGTAGGCCGCCGCAGCCCACCAGGGGTGGCCGTCGTTCGTTCGGAGATCGGGTTCGGTCTGGACGTCAGGGATGAGTCCGGCAGCCAAGCGGCGATAACGCGAAGAAGGCGTGTTATCCCAGGTCGCGACGCTTGCTAGCGATCCTTTTGTCAACCGGTCTGCGTCAGCCCGGAGACCAGCCCACCGGACCGTGAGACGGGTGCGGCCTCGGTGGACCAACGCCTCCTCGATCGGCGCGAATACCATCATTTCAGGACGCTAAGGATGATCTTGCCGGTGGTGCGGCCAGTCTCACCCAGCCTGTGCGCCTCGGCGGCCTGCGACAGGGGAAGCACGGTCTCGATCGTGGGACGGAGCCGCCCGGTGGCCACCAGACCGGCGATGGCGGTCAGGGCGGCGTGGTCGGGTTCGACGAGCATGAACCCGGCGCGGACGCCAAGGGCCGCGGCCTGCGGCCGCAGAGCATCGTCGGCCGGCGAGGCGAGCGAGACCAGCCTCCCCCCGGCGCGCAGCACGCCCAGGGAGCGGGGGCCGTAGTCGCCGCCGACGGCGTCGAGCACGACATCGACGTCACGGACCGCCGTGGTGAAATCCGTAGCGGTGTAGTCGACGAGTTCGTCGGCGCCGAGTTCGCGCAGGAAGGCGTGCTTCTCCTGGCGCGCGGTGCCGATCACGTGGGCGTTGTGCGTCTTGGCGATCTGAACGGCGATGTGACCGAAGCCGCCGGCCGCGGCGTGGATCAGGACCCGCTGACCGGGCTGCAGGTGCGCGGTGTCGAAGAGCGCCTGCCAGGCCGTCAGCGAGACCAGCGGCAGGGCTGCCGCCTCGATGTGGCCGATGTTCGGCGGTTTGGGGACGAAGTGCCGGGCGGGTGCGGTCACGTATTCGGCGTACGCTCCGGCCTGATGCGGGAAGCGCGGCATTCCGAAGACCTCATCGCCCTTCTCGAACAATGTCACCCCAATGCCGACAGCCTCGACCGTTCCGGAGACGTCCCAGCCCAGGACGGGCGGATCGTTCCACAACCCGAGACCACCGCCGGCCCGTTGCTTCCAGTCGGTCGCGTTGACTCCCGCGGCGTGGA
Organism: Hamadaea sp.; assembly: GCA_013361475.1. Lineage (GTDB taxonomy): Bacteria > Actinomycetota > Actinomycetes > Mycobacteriales > Micromonosporaceae > Hamadaea. Next base: position 1,318 of record JABFYB010000477.1, on the reverse strand, counting down.
CCCGTACCAGGATCTCGCACGGCCCGGGCGCGGGCCGCGAGACTTCGGCCTCCCGCAAGTATTCCGGCTCTCCCCAGGTGTCCACCGTGATCGCCCGCATTCGGGTGCTGGTCTCACTCATGCTGTATGTGCTCCTGTTCGACGTGCCGGATGCCGCTGCGCGCGGCAGGTACCCCAGTCTGCGAAAGGCGGCAAGCGGTCACCATTGGCCTGAATGCCACTTTGTGCCAGGATCTGGCCATGCACCGTGTAGTCGTCCTCGCCCTCGATGGCGTGATCCCCTTCGAACTCGGCATCCCGTCAAGGATCTTCGGCGAAGCCGTCGGCGCCGACGGCGAACCGCTCTACGAAGTAATCGTCTGCACGGTCGACGGACGGCCGGTGACCAGCAGCGCCGGCTACACCCTCGGTGTCGAGCACGACGCCGAGGCACTCGCCGGCGCCGACACCGTGGTCATCCCGCCCTCCCATGCCCTTGGACCCGTACGCGAGAACATCCGCCTGCCCCAGCCTCTGGCCGCGGCGTTGTCACGCATCCGGCCCGGCAGCCGCATCGCGTCGATCTGTACGGCCTCCTACGTACTGGCCGCCGCCGGCCTGCTGGACGACCGCCCGGCAACCACGCACTGGCGAGAAGCCGAGCACTTCCAGCGCACCTTTCCCCACGTCAAGGTCGACCCCGGCGTCCTGTTCGTCGACGACGGCGACGTGCTCACCTCCGCCGGCGCCGCCGCCGGAGTGGACCTGTGCCTGCACATGATCCGCCGCGATCACGGCAGCGAGATCGCCAACCAGGTCGCCCGCGGCTGCGTCGTGCCCCCTTGGCGCCACGGCGGCCAAGCTCAATACATCGAACGCCCCATCCCCCAGCCCTCGCAAGCGACCACCGCCGACACCCGGGCCTGGGCGCTGCAACACCTGGACCAGCCGGTGACACTGCCCGAACTGGCTGCCCACGCGCGCACGAGCGTACGCACCTTCACCCGCCGCTTCCGACACGAGGTCGGCATGACGCCCGGTCAATGGCTGATCAGGCAACGGGTTGAACGCGCCCGGCACCTGTTGGAAAGCAGCGACCTCGCGATCGACCAGATCGCCGACCAGAGCGGATTCGGTGCCCCGTCCTCTTTCCGGCAGCACTTCCGCGCCATCATCGGTGTCTCACCAGCGGACTACCGCCGCACCTTCCACGCCGAGACCTGACACCCCGAGCCTTTCGGGCCTGTCCAGTAGACGGCGTGCGCCGTGATTTGAGCGGAGGTGGGAGACCTTCGCCTTCGGCCTGTCGTAGCAGGTCGGTCAGTCCCTCCACTGGACG
>JABFYB010000469.1 GCA_013361475.1 Hamadaea sp. | reverse complement strand
CTGGACCCGGGGCACGAGGCGACCGGTGACGGCGAGCCGGTCGGCGTTCGCGGCCGCCGCGCCCTCCCCCACCGCGTAGTCCCCGACAGCCACCACGGCGTCGGCCAGCCGGTCGACTCCGCTCGCCCGGATGGGCCGGCCGTCGGCGTACGCCCCTTCGCCCTCGACGGCGTGATAGCGCCGGTGCAGGAACGGAGTGTCGACCACCCCGAGGACCGGCACTCCGGCCGAGACCAGCCCCAACGAGACAGCCACCAGCGGTATGCCGTGCACGAGGTTCACCGTTCCGTCGACCGGGTCGAGCACCCAGGTCAGCCCGTCGGTGGCGCCGGCCGAGCCTTCCTCCTCGCCGAGGAACCCGACGTCCGGCGTACGCTCCGCCAGGAAGGACCGCACCGCGCGTTCGACCGCGTAGTCCACCTCGGAGGCCATGTCCCGGTCGCCCTTGGCGGTCAGCACCCCGGGCAAACGCGTACGCAGCATCCCGGCGGCCAGATCGACGGCGTCCTGCGCGGCGGCCAGTAACGCCGCCGTCATGACCGGCCGTAGTGAGCGGCGACCTCAGCGGCGGCCAGCGTCGCCGCGCGTTCGGCGGTCTGCCGCGTCGCCCCGGCCAGGTGCGGGGTCAGCACCGTACGCGGAGCCTTCAGCAGCCGCGAGCCGGTCGGAATGGGCTCACTGTCGTAGACGTCGAAGGCCGCCGCGCCGAGGTGCCCGGAGTCCAGGGCGTCGACGACCGCCTCGTAGTCGAGCAGCCCGCCCCGGGCGGTGTTGACCAGCACCGAGCCCCGGGGCATCCGGGCGATCTGCGCCGAACCGATCATGTGGTGGTTCTCCGGGGTCAGCCGGGCGTGGAGGCTCACCGCTGTGCTGCGCTCCAGTAACTCGTCGAGCCCGACAAGCTCCACACCCTCCGGCGCGGTGGTGACGAAGGGGTCGTACACCAGCACCGTGGCGTCGAAGGCCCGCAGAATCCGGGCCACCCGCGCGCCGATCGCGCCGTATCCGATCAACCCGGCCGTACTGCCGGCCAGCTCACTGCCCACCGCGTCGAGGGCGTACAGGTCGCTGCGCCACTGCCCGTCGCGTACCCCTTGGTGGATCTGGGGGATCTGCCGGAGCGCGGCCAGCAACAGCGCGACGGCATGTTCCGCCGCGGCGATCGCGTTACGGCCGGGCGTCGTGCGGACGGTGACCCCGTGGCGTTCCGCGGCCGCCAGGTTGACGTTGACCGGACCGCCGCGGCAGACCACGACCAGCTCCAGGTCAGGCGCGGCGGCGAGGACCCGTTCGGTGACCGGCGCCATCTGGGTGACCAGCACCCGAACTCCGGGCAGGGCGGCGATCAGCTCGTCCTCGGTGCCGGACGCCTCGTCCACCTCGGCCACCGGCCCGAACGGGACGAGTGGCCAGGGAAGGGTCTGTTCCTGGATCTCCGCTGCCTCGATCCGAGCTCGGAGGGCGGCGGTGAGGAGGGCCGGGGTGACGAAATGATCGCCGGTGGCGAGGATCTTGAGGGGTCGCATCATCACTTCCTTGTCGATCACCAGCTCGCACGGGCGCGCGAGACGTGGTCGAGATACCGGGCGTAGCGGTCCTCATAGGAGGTCCGCGGCTCGTAAACGATTCCTGGGGCGGGCGCGAAAACGACGTCCCCGGGCAGCGCGGCCGCCGCCGCCATCGCGGCTCCCCGCGCACCGACCTCCTGCCCGGCGAGCACCCGGATCGGGCGGCCGAGGACGTCGGCGAAGATCTGCGCCCAGGCCGGGGTCGCCAGTCCCCCACCGCAGGCCACCAGCTCGCCGGAGAGCCCGGCCGCGGTCAGGCAATGCCGCGCGCTGTACGCGATCGCCTCGCACACCGCCCGCACGACGTCGGCCGGAGTGGTCCCGAGATGCAGGCCGTCGAGGCGGCCCCGAGCGCGTGGGTCGACGAACGGCGCGCGTTCGCCCGCCTCGGAGAAGTACGGCAGGACGGTCAGCCCGGTCGAGTCGCCGGTGGCGAGCAGCTCCGGCAGATCGGCCACGGTCGCCGAGACCAGCCGCAGCGCCCAGTCCAGCGCGGCGGTGCCGACCATCGCGGGCAACGCCCGCAGCCACCGGCCCTCCGCCCAGGTACGCAGACTGAGCCCGGCCGGTTCGGCGGCGGTGTCGACGGTGTCCACGAGAACCTGGCAGGCCAACGTCGTACCGAGGATGAGGAGGCCGTCGCCGACGGCGGTCACCCCGGCGCCCAAGGCGGAGGCGGGCAGGTCGTAGAGCGCGGCGACGACCGGCGTCCCGTCCGGCAGCCGTCCCGAAGGGGCGGTCCGCGCCGGTGGCAGCAGGCGCTCGTGCTCGCCGAGTCCGCACAGGCTCAGCAGGTCCCGCTGATCCGTCGGGTCGGTCGCGCGTACGCCGGTCAGCCGGTGCAGGAGGACGTCCTTGCAGTACGCCGCGGTGGCCGCCCGCTTCAGCGACTCGGGCTCGTGCTGGGCGACCCAGGCCAGCAGCGGCGTCTGCGCGCCCGGGAACATGAGCGTCCCGGTACGCCGGAAACCCGCGGTGAGCAGCCCGGACGCGTCCCAGTCGCGGACGATGCCGGCGGCCCGGCCGTCCATCCAGGAGATCGCGGGCCGGACCGGACGGCCGTCGGCGTCCACCAGCCAGAGCCCGTCGCCCTGGGCGGTGATCCCGATCGCGTGCACCGGGCCGATCGACTCCCGCAGCTCGGCGAGGACCTCCTCGACCGAGGCCACCACGAGGTCGGCGTCCTGCTCGTACCAGCCCGGACCGACGCGGTCGACCCGCGTGGGCCGGGCGGCGCGCGCCAGCGGCTCACCGGTGACCGAGAAGGCCACCGCCTTGGTGAGCGTGGTGCCCGCGTCGACCCCGACGACGACCGGCTCAGACGATCTCGTACGCGACACCGTTCTCCCGCATCTCCCGTAACGTCTCGGCGGGCGCGCCGGCGTCGGTCAGCACCAGGTCGAAGTCGCGCAACGGGGCGACCCGGTGCAAGGCGACGCGACCCAGCTTGGTGTGGTCGACGAGGAGGACCGAGCGCTGAGCGCAGCGGATCATCGCGCGTTTGACCAGCACGATCTCCTGCTCCTGGTGGTAGGCGTACGACCCCGACACCGCGGAGGTGGAGGCGAACAGCAGATCGACGCGCAGCGCCTCGATCGCCTCCATGCAGGGCACCCCGAGGAACGAGTCGTGCGTCGCGTAGTACTCGCCGCCCAGCGAGAGCAGCCGGATGCCGCGTACGCCCGACAGCAGCTTGATGGTCTCGAGGAAGTTCGTGATGACGGTCAGCGGCCCGGCGTCCACCAGCAGCCGGGCCAGCTCCAGCGTGCTCGTCGAGTCGTCGAGCATCACCGCCATCCCGGGTTCGACGAGTTCCCGGGCCCGTTGCGCCAGCGCCAGCTTCTCGGTGCGGGCGGCCCGCAGCCGGTAGGAGACGTTGCTCTCGAAGACGCTGGACGGCTGCGCGCTGACGCCGCCCCGGAACTTCCGGACGACCCCCTGCTTCTCCAGCTCGTCGAGGTCGCGGTGCACCGTCATCAGGCTGACGTGGAACATCTCGGCCAGGTCGGCGGCGGACACCGACCCGTGCTGCATCACGTACTCGGCGATCTCGGACTGGCGCTGGGCCGGGCGCCCGCGGTCGGCGGTCTCGGAGGCGGTCATGCCGACCATCCTGCGGCCAGCGGCACGTTGTACGCCAGCAGGGCGTACTGGTCGCCGGTGAGCCGGAACGTCACGGTCGCCGCCGGGTCCAGCTCGGGCAGCCGACGCCGGTACTCGCTCAGCGGTACGCCGAGCACCGCGCAGGTGACCAGGCGGAGCAGCGTGTTGTGCGCGACCACGAGCAGCTTCTCCTGGCCCTCCGCCAGATCGGTCAGGGCGGTCAGCGTACGGGTGACGGCGTCGCGGGGGTCCTCCCCGCCGGGGAAGTGACCGGCCACCGGGTCGGCGACGAACCGTTCGACCGCTGCCGCGTCCACCTCCCGCACTTCGTCCAGCGTCTTGCCCTCGGCGATGCCGAAGTCCAGCTCCCGGAGCCGCTTGTCCACCACCGGCGTCCGGTTCAGCAGCGCCGCCGTCGGCGCGATGGTGGCCTGCGCGCGCTGCAGCGTCGAGCAGGCCAGACCGGTGAAGTCCTGCGTCTTCGCCCAGCTCGCCAACGCTTCGGCCTGCCGCAGGCCGTGGTCGTCGAGCGGGATGTCGCTGCGGCCGGCGTACCGGTTGGGCGAGTGCCAGGCGGTCCGCCCGTGCCGGGCCAGCACCAAGGTCGTCATCGGTCGTCTCCCAGATATCCGCGGTCTCGCAGTTCGCCGACGAACCTCGCATACGGCTCGGCGAACCGTTCATGCACCTCCGGCCGGTGTGGCACGACCCGGCCCGACCCGGCCATCTTCTCCGCGGCCGCCGTCAGCGATCCGTCGCCCGCCGCCGCGGCCGCCGCCGCGCCGAACGCCGGTTCCGGGTGGGCGGGCAGGATCACGTCGCGGCCCAAGATGTCCGCGCGCAGCTGCGTCCAGTAGGCGCTGCGGGTCGCCCCGCCGGTCAGGCTGATCGGTCCCGAGACGTCCGCGCCCAGACCTTGGAGGTACGCGAAGCAGAGGCGCTCGACGAAGGCGACGCCCTGCAGCAGTGCCGCGTACCGGTCGGCCGGACCGGCGAAGACGCCGGTGTCGAAGGCCTCCGCCGCCGGGTCGACGAACGGGAAGCGCTCGCCTCGGGTGAGCAACGGGTAGGTCAGGCCGGAGGCGGGTTCGAAGGCGGCCGCGGCGGCGTCGAGCGCGGCCCGGTCACCCCCGGGGAAGCGCGCCTCCAGGGCTCCGGCGCCCACATTGGACGCACCACCGGGTAGCCAGCCGCCGTCGGGATGCCGATGCGAGTAGACCGCACCACCCGGGTCGCGTAGCCGTTCGGCGGTGACGCCCTTGAGCACGAGGGTGGTGCCGAGCACCGAGTTCCACGCGCCCGGCGTCAACGCGCCCGCCGCCACCTGGGCGGCACAGCCGTCGGTCAGCCCGGCGTGCAACGGAGTGCCGACGGCGAGCCCGGTGTGCTCCGCGCCCACCGCGCCGACGCTCCCGATCCGATGCCCTGGCCGCACGACGTCCGGCAGCATGCCGGCCGGTACGCCGAGCCGGTCGAGCACCGGCGCGGGCCAGGTCCCCGCCTCGACGTCGTATCCGGTCTTCAGGGCGTGGCTCCAGTCGGTGGCGACCGGCTCGCCCGCCAGCCGCCCGGCTAGGTGGTCGGCGCAGTGTTGCAGCCGGCCCTCATGGCCCGACCGGATCAGGTGCACCAGTTTCGGCAACGCCCAACTCGGCTGGATGGGATAGCCGAGCGACGACCACAACTCGGCCCCGGCCGCGGCGACCTCGGCGGATTCGGCGTACGCCCGAGCGTCGTCGTACATCAGGGCCGGGGTCCGGGCGAGACCGTCGGGGCCGGCCAGCACGAAGGTGCCCGAGGTGCTGCAGAAGCCGACGCCCCGCACCCGATCGGCGTCCACACCGGACAACGCCTGCCGGAACGCCTCGCCGAGCACCCGCCACCATTCGGCCGGGTCCTGCTCGTGCCGGGCGGTGCCGTCCTCGGCGAGGGTGCGGTGGCTCGTCAGCCGGCCCGAGCCGCGCCCGGCGATCGAGCCCGTGCCGTCCACGAGGTACACCCGCAGGCTCTGGGTCCCGACGTCGACGCCTGCCCACAGCTCGCCTGCGGGGTTGATCATCACGAGGGAATGTTAACTTAACATCGCTGCGCGGTAAAGTACCGTTGATACTGCGTGAGATCGAGTGTTAAATAACATCCTCATGAACTGGTTCGGCTTCGCGCTGGCCGCCGCCTTCGCCCTCTTCACCGGCTTCAACGACGCCGGTGCGCTGGTGGGGCTGGGTCTGCGCCTCAGCGCTCGCGGTCTGCCGCCGATGCCGGCCGTCGTGATGCTCGCACTGGCCGCGACGTTGGCGCCGGCCGTGCTCGGCACCGCGGTCGCCGCCACGCTCGGTGAGCGTCTCGTCGGCGCGGGCGGCGATGAGCGTACGGCGACGGCCCTGACCGCTGCCGTGACGGCGGCGGTCCTGGTCACCGCGACCCTGGCCGCTCGCGGCCTGCCGACCAGTCTCACGCTGGCCCTCATCGGCGGCATCGCCGGAGCCGGGGTCGGCGCCGGGCTGGCCGTCGACTGGCCGATCGTCGGCTCGGTCCTGCTCACGGCCGCGATCGCACCGTGCGTCGGGGCGCTCGCCGCGCTCGGGGTTCACCGGCTGCTCACCGCCGTACCGGCGTACGAGGGGGCCGGGCGGCGGCTGCGCTGGCTGCACGCCGGAGCGCTCGGGATGAGCTGTCTCGCGTACGGGGCCAACGACGGGCAGAAGATGATCGCCGTCTACGCGGCCGTCCAAGGCGGCACCGCCGCCCGATACGCCGCCTCCCCGCTCGCGCTCGTCACCATCGGCGGTTGTTTTCTCATCGGTGGACTGCTCGGGCTCCCCCGGCTGGCCGCCGCCCTGGCCGGGCGGCTGGGCACCGGCCGCCCCGACGCCGCGGTGGTGACCGAGCTGTCCGGGGCGGGCGTCGTCCTCGGTACGGCCGCGTTCGGCGCTCCGGTGAGCATGACGCAGTCACTGTCGGGCGCGATGGTCGGCACCGGGCTCACCGGCGGCTCGCGACGCGTCCGGTGGGGCGGTGTGCTGCGGCTCGGCCGGGCCTGGCTGCTGACCCTGCCGACGGCGTTCGCGGTGGGCGTCGCGGGTTGTCTCCTCGTCCGGACGGCGGTCCACTGATGCCCGCCCGCCTCGGTGATCTGCTCCGCGACTTGTCCGGACGCGGTGACGAGTTGCTGGCCCGGCTCGTCGCCGAACAGATCGCCATCGCCGCCGACGGTACGCATCTCGCCGCCGCGCTAGCCCGGGGAGAGCTGGCCGCCCCGGACGCCCGGCAGCGCGTGGCCGAGATCGAGCACGCCGGGGACGACAGCCGGGCGCGACTGGTCCAGCGACTGCGCCGCAGCGTCACGTCCCCCGTGGACCGGGAAGACCTGTTCCGCCTGTCTCGCAGCGTGGACGACGTGCTCGACGCCGTCCGCGACTTCATCCGGGAGGCCGACCTCTTCGGCCTCACCGCCCTGCCGGCCTGCCCGCCGGTGCTCGACGCGCTCGCGCGCGGTCTGGCCGGACTCACCGACGCGGTGCTGCTGCTGCCCCGCGATCCGGTGACGGCGGCCGAACTCGCGCTCCGGGCGAAGAAGCAGGGCCTGCGCACGGAGTACCAGCACGCGCTGTCCCGGCTTCTCGATCAGCCGCTCACCGCCGACGTCCTCAAGGCGTCCCTGCTCCTCCACCGGCTGGACACCGCGGGAATCCATCTCGCGGCGGCCGCCGACGCCCTCGCCGACGGGGTGATGAAGCGGTTCCAGTAGCACCACCGTCCCCATTGGAGGTACTCATGCCCCTCAACCGCCGTACGCTGTTCCAAGCCGCCGGGCTCGGCGCGCTCGCCGCCGCCCTGCCGGTGACCGCCACGTCCGCCGGTGCCGCCGACGTGGCCGCCGCACCGCGCTTCGACCTGGCCGCGCCCGGTCAGCCGCTGTTCCGCACCAAGCCGCTGCACAACAAGACGGTCCTGCAGTCGATCGCCTTCGACAACGTCAACCGGCACGTGTACACCGTGCAGCTCATGGCCGGCGGACAGCAGCTCGCCGGAGAGGCCGCACCCGTCAGCGGAGCCAAGCGGGATCTGGCCGGCGACCTCTGCCTGACCCGGCTCGACCTCGACGGGAACGAGCTGGGCCACATGTTCCTCACGGGCTTCGGCCACGGCGTGCAGATCGGCGCCGAACCGGTCGGCTCGTCCGCCTTCCTCTGGACCGAGACCGACGCGATCGCCGACGACGGGCTGCACGGCTGGGGCAGCCGCCTCGCCCGGTTCCGGTTCGACGACGGGGCGATCGTCACCCCCGACTCCCCCGGCGTACGCCGAGTCACGCCCATCCCGGGCGCGGACCGGACGACGTGCGGGATCGATCCGGTGCTGAACCGGCTGGTGATGCGTCACCGGATCGCCGGGACCTTCCGGTACGCCCTCTACGACCTCGACGACGTCCGGCGCAATCAGTTCACCCCCATTTTCGAGGTGGACCAGCCGGCCCTGACCTACTCGTTCCAGGGGTACGCCAGCAGCGGCGACTACCTCTACCTCCTGGAGGGCTCGTCCTACGGCAGCTCCGGCTCGACCGCGCCGATCGGGAACACCTACCTCACCTGCGTGGAGTGGGCGTCCGGGGCGGTCGTCGCCCGGCAGCTCGTCACCGACGGCGCCGATCTGGCCTTCCGGGAGCCCGAAGGAATGGCGATCCAGGTCCCCGACCTGGGCGACCCGGCCGGGATCCGGCTGGCCTTCGGATTCGCCTCGACCACCTCGCCCACCGACACGGCGAAGCTGGCGAGCGTCTACTACAAGGACGTGCTCATCTGATCATCGCGTCAGCCATGCTGTTTCGGCGGACATTTCACCGCGCGAAGCAGCATGGCCGGCGTGATGATCACGCGACGGGCTCAGCCCGTTCAGATTGAGCCAGGCGAGCACCGTGGTCCCGGCGTCGCCCGAATGGATCTCCACCCCGTCCGCGAGCCGCCGGACGAGCCACAGACCCCGGCCGTGCGGCGCGTCCGGGCCGACCAGCTCCCAGCCCACCCCGAACGGATCGGGCATCCCCACGCCCGCGTCCGAGACCTCGCAGAACAGCTGACCCGGCGTACGCCACACGCGCAGCCGGCCGACACCCCCGCCGTACATGACGGCGTTGGTCGCCAGCTCGTTGGCGATGATGACCATCGCGTTCGCCCGTTCCTCACCGGCGCCGGCCGTGCGGGCGGCGGCCGCCGTGGCCTCGCGCACCGCGGCGAGGCCGTCCAGCCGGAAGGACCGTTCGGCGACCAGCTCCGCGGCGTGGTCAGGTGGCATGGCCGTCCGATACCCGACGGTGCTCGAACGAAAACGCGGGTCAGGGGCCTGGTCAGGAATCGGACATCGGGCCCGTTGTCAGCGGACGAGGCGAAGCCCGCCCATCCCGCCGTCGACCGCGAGCGAGGTTCCGGTCGTCGCCCCCGCCCCCGGCCCGGCCAGGTACGCGATCGCCGCGGCGACCTCGTCCGCGGTGACGAGGCGCCCGGTGGGCTGCCGGGCTTCGAGCCGGGCCCGTTCGGCGGCCGGGTCGGCGACGTTGGCGAGCAGCCGGGCGACCCACGGCGTGTCCACCGTTCCCGGCGCGACGCAGCAGACGCGTACGCCGAACGACACGAGGTCGGCCGCCATGGCGAGCGTCAACGCATGGACGGCGCCCTTGGACGCGCTGTACAGAGCCCGGTTGACCAGCCCGGCCGTAGCGGCGATCGACGACACGTTGACGATCACCCCGCCGTGCCGCGACGCCTTCAGGTAGGGCAGCGCCGCCCGGCTGGCCCGGACGATCCCGACGACGTTGACGTCCAGTACGCGATGCCACTCCTCGTCGGAGTTGGCCTCCACCGGCCCGACCGCGCTGATCCCGGCGCTGTTGACGAGGACATCGACACCACCGTGCTCAGCCGCGATCCGCTCGAGTACGCCCTCCAGCGGCCGGCTGACGTCGCCGTCCGGCAGGTCGACGACGGCCACGGTCGCGCCGCGTTCCCGGAAGAGCGCCGCGCAGGCGGCCCCGATGCCGGACGCGCCGCCCGTGACGACGGCCACCCGTCCCGCGAAGTCGTTCATTGGATCCTCCACTCCGGACCGTTGGGGAAGGCGTACCGGGTCAGGGTGTCCTCGCGCATCTGCGCGGAGAAGCCCGGCCGCTCGGGCGCGCGGTAGCGCCCGTCCCGGATGACCACCGGGTCCACGAAGTGCTCGTGGAGGTGGTCGACGTATTCGAGGTGACGCCCGTCCAGGGCGCCGGAGACCGCAACGTAGTCGAAGAACGAGAAGTGCTGGACCAGTTCGCAGAGGCCGACGCCGCCCGCGTGCGGGCAGACCGGCTTGCCGAAGGCCGCCGCGAGCAGCAGGATCGCCAGGTTCTCGGTGACCCCGCCGACCCGGCAGGCGTCGATCTGCACGACGTCGATCGCGTCGGCCTGCAGCAGCTGCTTGAACATGACCCGGTTGTGCACGTGCTCACCGGTCGCGACGCGGATCGGCCCTCCGTCGGGACCCGCTGCGCGCAGTCCGGCGCGGATCGCGGCGTGCCCGAGCACCTCGTCCGGGCTCGTGGGCTCCTCGATCCAGTAGGGGTCGAGCGGGGCCAGGCGCTTCATCCAGTCGATCGCCACGGGCACGTCCCAGCGCTGGTTGGCGTCCACCGCGATGCGTACCCCTGGTCCGACGGCGGCCCGCGCGGCCCGGAACCGGCGCAGATCGTCCTCGAGGTCCGCGCCGACCTTCAGCTTGATCATGTCGAAGCCGTCGGCCACCGCCTCCTTCGCGAGCCGGGTGACCTTGGCGTCGTCGTAGCCGAGCCAGCCCGCCGAGGTGGTGTAGGCCGGGTATCCGGCGTCGGTGATCTCGGCCGCGCGCTGCTCGCGGCCCACCGCCCGGTCCGTAAGCAGGTCCACGGCCGCCGCGGGGCTCAAGGCGTCGGTCAGATATCGCCAGTCGACCAGGTCCACCAGGTGCTCCGGCGAGTACGCCGCCAGCAGCCGCCACAGGGGCAACCCGGCGCGGCGGGCGGTCAGATCCCAGACGGCGTTGATGATCGCCGCCGCCGCCAGGTGCATGACCCCCTTCTCCGGGCCGAGCCAGCGAAGCTGGGAGTCGTGGGTCAGCCGCCGGGCGAACTCCCCGAGATCCAGCGGGTCGAGGGCTTGACCGACCACATAGGAGCGCATCGCCTCGATCGCCGCGACGCAGACGTCGTTGCCCCGGCCGATGGTGAAGGTCAGCCCGTATCCCGTCAGCCCGCCGTCGGTGATCAGTTCGACGTAGGCCGCCGAGTAGTCCGGATCGGGATTCATCGCGTCGGAGCCGTCGAGCGTCCGGGAGGTCGGGAAGCGGATGTCGTGCACCCGCATGCCGGTGATCTTCATGTCACCGGGTTTCACGCCGCCGCCAGCCGCGTACGCTGATGGCCGATGCCGTCGATCTCGACCTCCACCAGGTCACCCGGCTGGAGGTAGGGGAACCGGCCGGACAGCGCGACGCCTTGGGGCGTACCGGTGTTGAGGACGTCGCCCGGTTCGAGCACGGTGAACTGGGACAGGTGCCAGATGAGGGTGCCGACGTCGAAGATCATGTCCGCCGTCGAGGAGTCCTGCCGGGGCTCGCCGTTCACCCAGCTGCGCAGCCGGAGCTTCTGCGGCCCGCCGAGCGCCTCGACCTCGTCCGGAGTGACGAGCCACGGCCCGAGCGGGTTGAACGTCTCGCAGCTCTTGCCCTTCGACCACTGCCCGCCCGAGACCTCCAGCTGGAAGGCCCGCTCGGAGACGTCGTTCGAGACGGCGTACGCCCCGACGCACCGCAGGCCCTCCTCGGGCGAGGAGAGGTAGCGTGCCCGCTTGCCGATGACGACGGCCAGCTCGACCTCCCAGTCGGTCTTCACCGAGCCCCGGGGGATGAGGATGTCGTCGTAGGGGCCGGACAACGTGTTCGGCGCCTTGTAGAACATGATCGGCTGGGTCGGCGGCTCCTGCCCGGACTCGGCGGCGTGCGCGGCGTAGTTCTGCCCGATGCAGAGGATGACGCCCGGCCGGGCCAGCGGCGCGCCGAGGCGCTGGCCGGTGATGTCGATCTCCGGCAACCCGGTGAGCTGGAGTCCGGCCGCGACCCGGGCCAGGAACTCCCCGTCGATGTCGGCCGTCAGCGACCGCAGGTCGTAACACGTGAGCACGGCGGGCGTGGAGTCGTCGAGAGCGACCGGAATCTCGGCCCCGGCGGGGCCGACTCTGAGGAACTTCATGTGTCAATCCAATCCATACGTACGAGCGGCGTTGTCGGTGAAGACCGCCGCGTGCAGGTCGGCCGGGATCAGGTCGCGGGCGGCGGCCAGCCACCGCTCGTAGCCCCCGGCCAGCTCCACCACCGGCCAGTCCGACCCCCAGAGGAGCCGGTCCGGGCCGAAGAACTCCAGCGCCCCGTCGGCGTACGGGCGCAGGTCGTCGACTTGCCAGGTCGCCCAGTCGGCCTCGGTGACCAGGCCGGACAGCTTCGCCACGACGTTCGGGCAGGCGGCGAGGTCGGCCACGGCCGACCGCCAGGGGGCAAGCGCCCCGGAGCGGATCTGCGGCTTGCCGAGGTGGTCGAGGACCAGCCGGGCATGGGGCAGCGACTTGGCCGCCACGACCGCGCCGGGAATCTGCTCGGCCCGGATCACGAGGTCGAAGGCGAGCCCGGCGTCGGCGATGAGGGCCAGCCCGTCGATCACCTCCGGGCGGGCGAGGAAGCCCGGATCGGGCTCGGCCTGCACCTGGCTGCGTACGCCGGCCAGCTTGGCGCCGCCCGGTCCGGCTCGATGGGCGTCGAGTTTCTCCGCCAGCCGGGGATCGAGCGGGTCGGCCCACCCCACGACGGCGGCGATCTCGGGCGTACCGGCGGCGAGGGCGAGGAACTCGGTGGTCTCGGCGTCGTCGCAGCGGCCCGCCTCGACGAGCACCGTCTTCGTGACGCCGGCCCGAGCGAGCCGTTGCCGCAGGTCGTCCACCGTGTAGTCACGGCGGATCGGGGCCAGCTCCGGCTCGGCGAGCCAGGCGTACCCGGCGGTCCAGAGATGATGATGGGCGTCGATCACGCGATCGCCGCCCACAGCTCGTCCGGGATCGTCGTCTCGATCATGTCGGCCGCGTCGTCGACCTCCGCCGGCGACCGGAGTCCGACCAGGACGGACGCGACGGCCGGATGGCGCAGCGGGAACTGCACGGCCGCCGCCCGCAGCGGCACACCGTGCGCCTCGGCGATCTGCTTCAGGCGCAGCGCCCGATTCACCAGGTCGTCGTCGGCGGCCGCGTAGTCGAAGGTCGCGCCGGGACGCGGATCGGCGAGGATGCCGGAGTTGAACACGCCCGCCGCGATGACGGCGACCCCGCGGTCGGCCGCCAGGTCGAGCAGGCCGGTCCCGCTGCGATCGAGCAGCGTGTAGCGGCCGGCCATCAGCACGACGTCGAGATCCACCCGCTCGACCAGGTACGCCAGCACATCCGCGCGGTTCGCCCCGGCCCCGATCGCGGTGACGAGCCCTTCGTCGCGCAGCCGGACCAGTTCCGGGTACGCCTCGGCGACGGCCTGGTCGAGGTGGTCGTCGGGATCGTGGAGGTGCACGACGTCCACCCGGTCGCGGCCGAGCCGGCGCAGACTGTCCTCGAAGGATCGGCGTACGCCCGCGGCGGAGAAGTCGAAGACGGGCCGCACCGACGGGTCGACGCCGGCCCAGACGTCCGGGTCGACGTCGCCGTGGTCCTCCCGTTCGAGCACTCGGCCGACCTTGGTCGACAGCACATGAGCGGACCGGTCGCGCAGCGCCGCACCGGATCGGGTCTCGCTGCGGCCGTAACCGTAGAAGGGGGCGGTGTCGAAGAGGCGTACGCCCCGGTCCCACGCGCGATCTACAGTCTGGCGTGCCTGGCCTTCGCTGACGTCGGCGTAGAGCCCGCCGATCGGCGCCAGGCCCAGGCCCAGCCGGGTGACCGACAGGCCGGTCCGGCCCAGCTCCACCTGCATCAGCCACCTCCCGCAGAAAAAATCCTATAGGATTCTCGGCGATCCTATAGGATGTACCCGGGTCAGGGAAAGGGGGCGAAATGGGCAATCGGACGCTCAGCGACGAAGTCTACGAGGCGGTCAAGGCGATGATCATGGATCATGTGATCCCGCCGGGCGGCCGGGTCACCATCGACGCGGTCAGCCGCCAGCTGGACGTCTCCCCCACGCCCGTCCGCGAGGCGCTGGCCCGGCTGGAGTCCGACGGACTGGTGGTCAAGCGGCCGATGGCCGGATACACGACCGCGCCCTTGCTGACGCCGATGGAGTTCGAGCAGCTCTTCGAGGTCCGTACGCTGCTGGAATGCGCCGCCGCCGCGCGCGCCGCCCGGTTCGGCGACCCGGCCGTCGAGTTCCCCCGGATGCCCGCGCCGACCGCCGATCCGGGGTACGCCGGCCACGCCGCCTTCACCTCGGCGGACGCCGCGTTCCACGACGCCGTCGCGGTCGCGGCGGGCAACCCGGTGCTTCGCGAATCGATCGCACGCCTGCACGCCCACCTGCACGTTCACCGGGTGGCCTTTCCCGGGGTGGGCTCCACCGAGCTCGAACATGAGGCGATCGTGGCGGCGATCCGGGCGCGCGATCCGGAGGCGGCCGAGGCGGCGATGCGTACGCACCTGGACGCCGCCCGGGAACGCCATCGCGAGGCCCGCTAGGCGTCCTCTACCCTGGTAGGGGTGACGGTTCGTGTGCGCTTCGCCCCCTCTCCCACCGGTATCTTCCACGTCGGCGGGGCCCGGTCGGCCCTGCAGAACTGGATCTACGCCAAGCAGCACGAGGGCGCGTTCGTCCTGCGGATCGAGGACACCGACGCGGCACGCAACCGGCCGGAGTGGACCGAGGGCATCCTCAACGCCCTGGACTGGATCGGCATCGAGCGCGGCACCTACGAGGGACCCTACTTCCAGTCCGCGTACGCCGCGGAGCACGTCAAGGCCGCGACGCGGCTCTACGAGGCCGGCCGCGCGTACTACTGCGACTGCACCCGCGACCAGGTCCAGGCACGTACCGGCAACCAGTACTCGGGGTACGACGGCTTCTGCCGCGACCGGGCGCTCGGCCCGGGCGAGGGCCGCGCGCTGCGTTTCCTCACGCCGGACGAGGGTGAGACGGTCGTCGTCGACCTCATCCGCGGCGAGCCGACCTTCGAGAACAAGCTCATCGAGGACTTCGTGATCGCCCGGGGCGACGGCTCGCCGGTGTTCCTGCTGGCCAATGTGGTCGACGACCTGACCATGGGAATCACCCACGTGATCCGGGCCGAGGAGCACCTGCCCAACACGCCCAAGCAGCAGATGCTGTGGGAGGCGCTCGGGCACACCCCGCCGGTCTGGGCCCACGTGCCCATCGTGGTCAACGAGAAGCGGCAGAAGCTGTCCAAGCGCCGGGACAAGGTCGCGCTGGAGATGTACCGCGACGAGGGCTACCTCGCCGCGACCATGCGCAACTACCTGATGCTGCTGGGCTGGGCGCCCTCCGGCGACCGGGAGATCGTGCCCTGGTCGGTGATCGAGGAGGAGTTCCGGCTCGAGGACGTCAACCCCTCCCCGGCCTTCTTCGACGAGAAGAAGCTGCGCTCGTTCAACGGCGAGTACATCCGCGCACTGTCCGTCGAGGACTTCGTCCAGGCCTGCCTGCCCTGGCTGACCGGCCCGTTCCTCACGCCCGAGGAGAAGGCGGAGAAGGGTTACGGCGTCACCGCCCCGCCGTGGGACCTGAACTCCTTCGACCTGGCCGTCTTCGCCCAGGTCGCGCCGCTGGCCCAGACCCGGATCGCGGTCCTCTCCGAGATCGTGGAGTACGTCGACTTCCTCTTCCTCGACGAGCCCGTCGTCGACGAGGGCGCCCGGGCCAAGGCGGCCAAGGACGCCGCCATCCTGCCCGCGGTCATCGAGGCGTACGAGGGCTTGGCGGAGTGGTCGGCCGAGCCGCTCAAGGAAACGCTGATCGCCGTCGGCGAGGCCGCCGGGCTCAAGCTCGGCAAGGCTCAGGCGCCGGTACGCGTGGCGGTCACGGGGCGTACGGTCGGACTGCCGCTGTTCGAGTCGCTCGAGGTGCTCGGCAAGGAGAAGGCGCTGGCCAGACTGCGTCAGGCGGCCGCCACTCTCCTCTGAGGAGGATCACAGCGCGTAGCGTTGTGCAATCGTGACCTTCTTACCGCAACGGACTTCAGCTTCGAGGTGTCTTCTGGTGCGAAGGCGGGAATTGCTCCGGCGTTCCTGGCTTCGTCCGCACCGGTATTCATCTTCAACGGGGACCGAATATGTCACGCACGGTGGCACGACGCGCACTCATCGGCGGTTTCGCACTGGCCGCGATGGGTCTGTCCGGCCTGCTCGCCCCCTCGGCGCAGGCCGCACCGGCCCCGGCGCCCAATCAGATCACCATCGTGGGCGAGGGTCTCCCGACGCCGCTGACGATCGCGGCCAAGGACACACCGGACCAGTTCGAGGCGATGCTCGGCGAAGTCGACTTCCTGGCCACCGGCGTGGCGGTCGCCTCGTCGCCGAAGGCTGACAAGCTCGGCCCGAAGTACACCGTGACCCTGTCGGTCGACGGCATCGGCAAGTCGCAGTACGACCTCTACCCGCTCGCGGCGGGTGGCCCGCGCGCGTTCCGCCCGGCGGCCCAGCCGGACAAGCGGAAGACCACGGCGGGCTGGTTCTACGGCCGGCTCACCATGCCGTCCACGATGCGCTCGGTCGGCGTACCGCTGGGCGGGGGCACGACCTATCAGCCGCCGGCCGGTGGTGGCGGCGGGGGCGTGTCGACCCAGACGAAGCACGCCACGTCGGACATCAGCGAAGTCATGGGCGAGTGGCGGCGGGTCGTCGCGCTCAACGGCGCGATCGTCATCGTCATCGCGATGGGCCTGTTCGGCATCGCCTTCCTCATCCGCCGGAAGGTGTGATCGGCCACCGGCGAGGTTTCACCGTATCCTGCTCGGCATGCGCACCCCCCTCGCCGCGGCCCGCGCCGCTTTCGCGCTGCTGATCGCGGGTCTGGCCCTCGCCGGATGCATGAAGGTCGACGCCGCTCTGGTGGTGAACGACGACGACACGGTCTCCGGCGACGTCGTGCTCGCGGTCGACCGCCGGCTCGCCAACGTCACCGGCCAGTCCGAAGACCGGTTGGTCGCCACGGTGGGGCTGGACAAGGAGAAGCTGCCGGCGACGGCCACGATCGAGCGGTACGAGGACGCCGGTTTCGTCGGCGTACGGGTGTCCTATGCCAAGACGCCGCTGGCCCAGTTCACCGGGGTCAGCGGCCGGGACGCCTTCACCCTGGTCCGCTCGGGCAACGAGTACGCCTTCTCCGGCTCGGTCGACCTGCGTACGGTGAACCTCCTCGACCCCGGCGTACGCGCCTTCGCCGATCAGTTCAGCTTCCGGATCGCGGTGACGTTCCCCGGCAAGGTCACCGAACACAACGGGGTGCTCTCCGGGCGTACCGTGTCGTGGCAGCCCAAGGCCGGTGAGATGCGTACGCTGCAGGCCCGGGCGAAGGTGAACGGCCCGGTGCAGTGGCTACCGCTCGTCGCGGCCGGAGTGGGGTTGGCCGCCGTCGGAACGGTGGTCGTCGTCTTCCTTCTCTCGCGTCGCCGGCCCCGCCGGGCCGAGGAGCCGACGCTTGTCGAATACCCACATGACATGCTGTAGGACATGACCAAGGCACCAGCGCTGTCCGCGACCCTGAAGCGGATCGAGCGGGCGGCCGGTTCCCTGGCCACCGCCAGCGTGGCCCGGATGGACGAGGTGCTGCCCTGGTTCCGGGGGATGCCCGCGGACCAGCGGGCCTGGGTCATGCTCGTGGCGCAGTCCGGGGTGCAGTCGCTCGTCGAGTGGCTGCGTCAGGACGATCATCGGGCCGGTACGCAGGAGGTCTCCGACGAGATCTTCGACGCCGCACCCCGAGCGCTCGCTCGCAGCATCAGCCTGCAGCAGACGGTCGCCTTGATCAAGGTCACCATCGACGTCGTCGAGGAGCAGGTCCCGACGCTGGCCGCCGAGGGCGAGGAGGACCTGCTCCGGCAGGCGATCCTGCGCTATTCGCGGGAGGTCGCGTTCTCCGCGGCCCGGGTGTACGCCCGAGCGGCCGAGACGCGCGGCGCCTGGGACGCCCGCCTCCAGGCCCTCCTCGTCGACGCGCTGCTGCGGGGCGACTCCTCCGACGTCCTGGCCAGCCGGGCGGCCGCCCTGGGCTGGTCGGACGCCCCGCCGGTGGCGGTGGCCGTCGGCCGCTCCCCCGGTGGTGAGGCGGCCGCCGTCCTGCACGCCGTCCACCGGCTCGCCCGGCGGCTGGGCGTCGAGGTCTTCGGCGGGGTCCACGGCGACCGCCTCGTGGTGGTCCTGGGCGGGGCGACCGATCCCCTGGCCGCAGCCGAGAAGCTGGCCGCGGGCTTCGGCGAGGGTCCCATCGTGGTCGGTCCGGCCGTTCCGTCGCTGGACGAAGCGAGCACGAGCGCGCGCTCGGCGCTGGCCGGCTTCCGGGCCGCCGCCGCGTGGCCCGCCGCACCGCGGCCGGT